>JAYVWH010000100.1:0-2386 GCA_043786265.1 Kofleriaceae bacterium
ACGCCGGATGTCGCCGCGCAGTTGATCGAGCAGCGGGTTCACGACGTGTGACTCGCCCGCGGCGGCACGCTTCGCGCTGTCGGCGGGCTCGAGATCGCGGCAGTGACGGTCGTAACCGAGCGTGGCCTTCTCGGCCTGCTGCTGGACGCGCAGCTTCGCGAGGCGATCCTCGGTGCAGAAGCAGCGATATGCCTTGCCGGCTTCGAGCAGCTCGGTCGCAGCGATCGCGTAGTGAGGGCCACGCTCGCTCTGGCGATACGGCCCGAACGGACCGCCGACGTCAGGACCCTCGTCCCACGACAAGCCGATCCAGTGGAGAGCGTCGAAGATCATCTGTTCGGAGTCAGCGCGAGAGCGCGTCTGATCGGTGTCCTCGATGCGCAGGACGAACTTGCCGCCCTGCTGGCGCGCGAACACGTAGTTGAACAACGCGATGTACGCGGTGCCGACATGCGGATCGCCCGTCGGCGAGGGTGCAATTCGCACACGGACCGGCTTCATGGTGGGCCCTTGTAACATGGCGTGATACGGTCCGAAACATGCGTATCCCGCTGCTCATCCTTGCGTTGGCCGGGACAGCAGAAGCTGGGCAGATGACGGTTACGGGCGACGTCGCGGGCGTGACCAGCCGGTGGACCGAGGATGGCAGCCGGATCGTCACGGAAGCGACCATCCACACTGTCAGTGGCGACGTGGTCGTCAGCCAGCTCGGTGGCAGCGTCGGCGGGATCGCGATGCGGGAGTTTCCCAGCGCCGAACCGCTCGCGCTCGGCATGCGCGTGACCGTCGCGGCGAGCGAAGCGCTCGATCTGTCGCAGCGGCGGCACGTCGTCGTCGATGGGGTGAAGGTCCTCGCCTTCCCGCCGGGCTACGTCCGAACCGGGCCCACCGGGGGCGGCAAGTCGCTGTACTGGGAGTCGGGCTGCGTGTTCATCACGTTGGACGATGCGGGCACGAAAGAAGTCGCCGGGGATTCCGAGTTCGCGGTGATCGAGGCCTCGATCGCGAGCTGGAACAACGGCACTGCGAGCTGCTCGTACATGCAGATGATGAGCGAGGGTCGTAAGGCTCTGGAAGTCGGCCGCGACAACGTCAACCTCATCAAGTTCCGCGATCAATCGTGGTGTCGCCCGGCGGCGAAGGACGACCCGGCGCGCTGCCACCCCGACAGCGCCGCGGGCATCACGACCGCGACCTACGTCGACGATCCTTCGAGCAGCCGCGACGGTGCGATCGTCGATGCCGACGTCGAGCTCAATGGCGTCAACTTCGCGATCGCGGTGGGCGGCCAGACGCTCGGCACCCAGAGCTGCCAGAGCGAGCTCCAGAACACGCTGACCCACGAGCTGGGCCACCTGCTCGGCCTCGAGCACACCTGCCTGGCGCCCGGCGACCCCAATCGCACCGACGACAAGGGTGCCCCGGTCCAGGCGTGTGGGGCCGCCTCGGCCACCGTTCAGGACACGACGATGTTCAATTATCAGGTCTGCGGCGAGACCAAGAAGGAGACCCTGGAGGCCGACGACCTGGCCGCGGTGTGCGGCATCTACCCGATTGCCAAGGATCCGAAGAGCTGCGAGAAGGTCGGCAACGACACTGGGTGCTGCAGCACCCGCAGCGATCCGCGGGGGGCCCTGCTCTTATCGATGTTGGTCGGCCTGGCGCTCGTGCAGCCTTTTTGGCGGCGCCGGCGATAGCCAGGTAAAATTACGCGTATGAGTGAAGCGGTCTGCCCGGCCTGTGGCGTTGCGGTCATGCCCGGTTACGTCCGGTGCCCGAAGTGCCGCAAGGCGTTGCCGCACCGGGCGCCGACGGCGGTCCAAGGTGGCACTGCTGTCGACGAGACGAATCGGAGCTCGCTGTACGGCATGATCGGCGCCGGCATCGTGATCGTCGGCGTGGTGATCTACTTCGTGACTCGCGGCGGCGGCGGCGACAAGCCTAAAACTGTCCAGCCGTTGGTACCGACGACCGAGCAACCCGTCGCGCAGCAGCCGACGAACACGGCTGTCCCGTTCGCAGATGATCAGCCGCGCGTGCAGCAGCCGACCAGACCGGATCCGGCTGCGGCGGCGGCCGGGCTCGAGCGCGACCTCAAGCGCCAGCGGTTGTGGTCGACGGTGACGGTGACGGGCAATCGCGTCGAGGTCCGCTCAGGCTCGTGCGAGGACCCGGCGATGGCCCCGCTACTCGACGCCGCCGTGACCGATCTCAAGGCCGCGGGGATTGCCCGCATGCGCTGCGTCGAGCAGGGCGGACGCGTCGTGAGCGACCGTGAGCTCTGACGAAGGCGACGTCCGCGCCGCCCACAGCCTGATCCTGCCTGTGCTGGAGGTCGCGCGCGATCGGCCGACCACCGACGGGATGACGGCCCGCGGGTGATCGA
>JAYVWH010000101.1:0-2025 GCA_043786265.1 Kofleriaceae bacterium
CGGCGACCGCGGTGCCCGTACTCGAGCCGCCAGGAACGTAGCCCGGCGCACGCGGATTGGCCGGCATCGGATACGGCATCAGGGTGCCGAGCCCGTCGATCCCGAGCTCGGTCATCTTGGCCTTGCCGATCACGCGTCCACCAGCGGCAGCGATCCGTGCGATCAGCGTCGCGTCGCGCTCGGCGGGCGGCACGATCTCGTCGAGGCCGCAGCGCGTGGGGAGTCCTTTGACGTCGACCTGGTCCTTGACGACCACGTCGCCATCGAGGACGCCCGGCGTGAACGGACGCGGCTCGCACTCCTCGATCAGTGGGCTGGTGTCCGCAACGACACAACCAGGCTCGGGCTTGCGCGCAGCGAACCGGTCGGCAGCGAACACCGGCACGTGCGCGCGGGCGACAAGACCGAGAGCTCGGCCGATCAGAGGCATCGCCGCATCGTACTACGCTGCCGCAGCGCGTTCGGATCGCAAGGGCCGGCTTAGCGGGCCCGCGCAGCGGCGCCGACGGCGGCGCGGAGCTGAATCAATCAGTCACGCCTCACCAGCTTCGTCACGTTGACAATGTGGGTCGCCGTCGTGAGCCGGTACGCGGCGCCGTTCGCGTCGATTTTCTCGAGCTTCTCACCGAGAAAGATCCGGCCGCCATTCTCGGTGATCTTGGCGCCCATCCTCTTGACGAACTGGGTCATGCCGCCGACCGGGTACGACGGCGGGCAGCACACGTCCCACTCCTCGTCGAGATAGTCCATGTAGCTGCGCGCGTCGATCGGATATTCGAAGTCCGCGCGAAAGCGCGACATATCGTGGAGGAACGCGAATCCCTCGCCCTTTGCGGTGATGTACGTCTTGAAGTCAGCGTAGTTGCCGATGTCAGGACGCGCCGCATGCAGCACGCCGTCGTACCCGGTCGGCGGCATGACCCGGTTCGTCAAGAGTCGGGTTGAGCAGCGTCGGGACGGACGGCGCTGTCGTCGCCACACGCCGCCACCAAAGTCACCAGGCAGACGATCCGCGCACCCTTCACCGGGCGGTCATTCGACTGCGAGGGCACGCTGCACGAGATCGCGCGGGACCGTGACGCGCGGCAGGCGCGCGAAGCCGCGGCCAAACCACGAGCGAGGGTCCTTCTCGAAGCCGAGGCCGTGCATGTAGTTGTACAGGGCCTTGTTGAGGCCGCCCGTCAGCGAGTCGTGGTCGGTGCCGGTCGGGTCGTCGAATGCGACTTCGTTGCGCGCGAACGTGTGCACGGGCGCTTTGCGTAGCGTGATGCTGTAGACCGCGGGCTCGCGGCCAATCGGGCTGTGCGTGGTCGCGGCGAACCGGTGCCAGAACGCGGACTGAATGCAGCCGGCTTCGAACAGCTGCCGGACGCGCTCGAGCGAGTCGATCGTCTCCTGCACGGTCTGGGTCGGGAACCCGTACATGAGGTACGCGTGGACCATCACGCCCGCATCGGCAAACGCGCGAGTGACGCGAGCGACCTGGTCGACCGTCACGCCTTTCTTCATGAGCTCGAGCAACCGATCTGACGCGACCTCGAGCCCGCCGCTGATCGCCACGCAGCCCGCGCGTGCGAGCAGGTCGCACAGCTCGGCGGTGAACGCCTTCTCGAACCGCACGTTGCCCCACCAGGTGATCATGACCTTGCGCCGGAGCAGCTCCTCGGCGAGCGCGCGCAGTGCAGCCGGCGGAGCGGCCTCGTCGACGAAATGAAATCCGGTCTGCCCGGTCTCGGCGACCATCGCCTCGATGCGATCCACCAGCAGCTCGGCGGGGGCGCGGTCGTAGCGTGCGATGTAATCGAGTGTGATGTCGCAGAACGTGCACTGCTTCCAGTAACAGCCGTGCGCGAGCGTCAGCTTGTTCCAGCGACCGTCGGACCATAGACGATGCATCGGGTTGAGCATCTCGAACAACGAGAGGTAGCGATCGAGCGGCAAGCCGGCGTAGGTCGGCGTCCCCGCGTCGCGCAGCGGGATGTCGTGCAGCGCGTCGGTCGTGGCGAAGTGAACCGCGCCGTCGCG
>JAYVWH010000102.1:0-4115 GCA_043786265.1 Kofleriaceae bacterium
GATCGGGGCGCGAGCCTTCGAAGAACCGGTGCTCGATCGAGATCTGGTTGGCCGACAGCAGCGCGGTCAGCTCGACCACGCGATCGTTGTAGTAGTCCCAGTAACCGGACGTGTACGCGACCATCGGCGAGGTGCGGTCCCGGTGCAGGAGGGAAACCTTCTGCGTGAAATGTGGGCCCTGGGGATCGTCGTGGTCGACCGGCTGGTCGAACTGCATCACGTAGTAATGGAAGCCGCTGGTGGTGGTCGGCATCTCCTCGACGGAGGCCACCCCGGGGAGGCCCTGCAGGTCGGCGAGGATGTCCCCGGTGTCGATCGGGGCCTTCTCGTCGTCTCCACAGGCGACCAGGAGCACAACCGCAGCCACGAGGCCCAAGCGCATGTCGGGCAGCTTGCCATGCGACGGATCTCCGGGGTAGGCATTCGTCCTCTATGGCCCTGTCCGTCGGAATCGTAGGTCTGCCCAACGTGGGGAAAAGCACGGTCTTCAACGCCCTCACGGCGGGCAAGGCCGAGGCTGCGAACTATCCGTTCTGCACGATCGATCCCAACGTCGGCATCGTGCCGGTCCCCGATGCACGCCTCAAGCGGATCGAGGCTCACATCAAGACCCAGAAGGTCATCCCGGCAATCGTCGAGATCGTCGACATCGCGGGCCTGGTCAAGGGCGCCTCCCAGGGTGAAGGGCTTGGCAACAAGTTCCTCGCGAACATCCGCGAGACGAACGCCAACTTGATGATGGTGCGTTGCTTCGAGGATCCGAACGTGATCCACGTCTCGGGCAGCGTCGACCCGATGCGCGACATCGACATCATCGATCTCGAGCTCGCGCTCGCCGATATGGAGAGCATCGAGAAGCGGCTCAAGAAGGCGCAGAGCGCGGCGAAGACCGGCAGCAAGGAGATCAAGGCCGAGCTCGCCCTCGTGGAGAAGGTCTTCGCGCACCTCGAGTCCGGCAAGGCCGCACGCTCGATGCAGCTGCCGGACGACGACACGAAGCAGGTCTCGACGTGGGGCCTGATCACCGCCAAGCCTGTCCTCTACTGTTGCAACGTCGGCGAGGCCGACCTGCCCGCCGGCAACGCCTTCTCCAATCTCGTCAAGGAGCGCGCGAAGAGCGAAAGCGCTGGTGTCGTGATCCTGTGCGGCAAGGTCGAGGCCGAGCTCGCCGAGGTCGGCGAAGCAGATCGGGCGGAGCTACTTGGCTCGTACGGTCTCGAGGAGCCCGCGCTCGCCGCACTCGCACGGGAGTGCTACCGCCTGCTCGGCCTACAGTCGTACTTCACCGCCGGCGAGAAGGAGATCCGCGCGTGGACGGTCCGCAAGGGCGCGACCGGCCCCGAAGCGGCAGGCGTGATCCACACGGACTTCGAGAAGGGCTTCATCCGCGCGAACGTCTACCAGCTCGCGGATCTCGACGCGCACAAGAGCGAGGCCGGCATCAAAGCGGCCGGCAAGATGCGCGTGGAAGGCAAGGAGTACGTCGTCCAGGACGGCGACATCATGCACTTCCTGTTCAACGTGTAACGGTCGCTAGATACGCGACCATCGTGCATGGCACGTGATCGCCGGGGAACTGCGCTCGCAGCGTGTCGCGCGCGCTGTCGCCGCGGGACGAGCCGCATGGAAGGCGCGGAGAAACGCTTCGCGCTCGGTCACGCTGTAGAGTCGTACCCTGGAATGCTGTCCGGTGTCCTCATGGTCACGATCGCCGCGGCGTCGTGGGGTACCTGGAGCTTGTTCCTGCGGCCAACCGGCCTGCCGTCGTACGTCACGGCGCCGCTGATCTTCCTCGTGATGGCGATCGTGTCGTTCCCGCTGGCACTGCGCGAACGCGCCGGGACATGGGACCGCCGCACGGTGGGACTGCTGTGTGTCAACGCTGCGTTCGATGCTCTCAACGTCCTCACCTTCTTCGGCGCGATGCGCTACACGACCGTCGCGATCGCAGTGATCACCCACTATCTCGCGCCGATCCTGATCGCCCTCGCAGCGCCGCGCATCGATGGCACACGCACCCCGGGCGCGCGTGGTGCTGCATTGATCGCGCTCGCGGGCCTCCTGATCATGCTCGAGCCGTGGCGCGGTGCGGGACCCGGAATGATCACCGGCGCGGCGCTCGGACTGACCTCCGCCGTCTGCTACGCGGGCAACGTGTTCGTCGTCCGCCGCCTCGCCGAGCGGATCGGCGCAGCACACGCGATGTCCTACCATTCGGCGATCGCGGGCGTGGTGTTGCTGCCGTTCGCGGTGAGCGCCTATGACACGGTTACATGGTTTGACGTCGGGGTGGTGAGCGCCGGCGCGTCGACGATCGGTGCGCTGTCGGGTGTGCTGTTTGTCGTGGGACTGGGGCGGATCGGCGCCGCCCGCGCTGCCGTGCTGACGTTTGCCGAGCCGCTGGTCGCAATCACCGTCGGAGCGCTCGTATGGGACGAGCCGCTTCGCCCACTGGCGGCAGCCGGCGGCGCCCTCGTGCTCGTAGCTGGTATCCACGTTGCACGACAAGCGCGTCAGTAACCATGAGTAATCCGCGCGTGACCATCGCGATGCCTGCGTACAACGAAGAAGCGTTCATCGAGACCTGTATCGCCAGCGTCCAGGCCCAGGACTACCCCGCAAAACTGATCGAGATCCTCGTCGCCGACGGACGCTCGACGGACCGTACCCGCGAGATCGTCGACTCGCTCGCCGCGCGCGACCCGCGCATCAAGCTGATCGACAACCCCGAGCGCCTCCAGGCCGCGGGGCTAGGCGAGATGGTCAAGCAGGCGAGCGGTGATGTCATTGTCCGTATGGATGTCCACTGCGAGTACGCGCCGGACTACGTGCGCAAGTGCGTCGAGACCCTCGAGCGCACGGGCGCCGATAACGTCGGCGGTGCGCAGCGCGCGAAGGCGAAGAGCCTGTTCCAGCGGACGCTCTGCGCGGCGCTCGGCAGCCCGCTCGGCACCGGCGGCGTGAAGTACCGCAACGAGGATGGCGAGGGCTTTGTCGACACCGTGTTCCTCGGCGCGTTCCGCCGCAAGATCTTCGAGACCGTGGGCCTGTGGGACCCCAAGGCGATCACGAACGAGGATGCCGAGCTCAACCAGCGCATCCTCGACAACGGCGGCCAGATCTATCTGTCGCGTGACATCGTCGTTCACTACTTCCCGCGCGCGACGTTCAAGGCGCTCGCGAAGCAGTATTACAAGTACGGTCGCGGCCGCGCGCGCACGCTGCTCAAGCTCGGCAGCTTCCCGACGCTACGCCCGATGATTCCATTCCTGATGACCGCAGGTGCCACTGCGCTCGTCGTGACGCCGCCGCTGTGGCCGGTCGCGCCTGTTGTCTTCGCTGCGTACGCGCTGGCCACTGGCGCCGAAGCAGTCCGCGTCGGGCGCAAGCTCGGCGTCGCGTCCGTGCCGATGGTCTGGGCGATGTTCCCGGTGCTCCACGTCTCGCACGGCGTCGGGTTCGCTGCCGGCCTCGTGCAGTACCTGCGCACCCCCGACTGGCCGCAGAAGCCCGAGCGCGTCGCCGCCCGCAAGACGGCGCATCTGCGCGCGGTTTAAAATCTTCGCAACGCCGGGACTTGCCTACTCGAGCATCAGGTGGGCTTTGCCACCGTCGATCGAGATCAGCTGGCGAACCGTCGCGAGGCGAACGCCGAGTGACACGCGTGAGCTGACCTGATCGGTGATGCGTGCGAACCCGAGCAGACGCGCGCAATCACGAACGAGGTCGGTCGCAGCGAGGCCGTTCGCGCGCTCGACCACGATGCGGGCAGCGGCCGCCACCTCGGCGAGCGGAACCTCGGCGATGTCCCGGCGGGCCGACATTCCCTGCCCGGCCACGCGGACGCTCGGAACGCTCGTCGGGTCCTGATCGTTGCGCCACACGATGCTCTGCTCTTCACCGAGCTTGCCGCGACCTGGGATCGCAGCCTTGATCGCGTCGACGACCGGCGCGGTCACCCGGCCGACGCCGAAGTACGCGCCGACACGACGCGCGAGCAGATCGAGGTGGATCGGCGCCTCGGCCGACAGCACCTGCTCGATGCACTTCCCCAGCTCGGTCGCGTAGCGCGGCGCGAACATGTCGTCAGGCGCGCGGCGGCCCGCGGGGACTGC
>JAYVWH010000103.1:0-3174 GCA_043786265.1 Kofleriaceae bacterium
CGACGCCTTCTCCACGGTCTGGACGTCCGTCGAGCGGACAATGATCACATCGCGCGTGACGTAGCCCTTCGGCGTGCGCTTTTCGATCTTCGTCGCCTCCTTGGCGCCAGGGAACACCTTGAACTCGGCGGTGACATCGAATTCCTGCTCGAACGTCGCCGACTGCGGCTGGATGTCGGTCGGTTTGACCCCCGCGGCCTGGAGGAACTTCACGGTCGTCTCGGTGTGCTCGCGCAGCAGCTTGTACGCGGCCGTGCGATCGGGGGCGCGTGCCTCGATCACCGCATCCCACTCGATCAGATCCGATGCGATGCGTTTCTTCGCGGAGCCGATCACCTTGATCGTCTTCTTCTCGGGTTTGATCTTGATCCCGCGATACGTGCTCGTCACGATCGACGTGCACCACACGGCGGCGATCGCGAGTGCGATCAGGCCCAGCGGGCGCAGGTCCAGCCAGCTCGGCAGGTTGCGGCCCGACTTCTCGCTCATTCTCTCCATGAATCCCTCCTTGAATCGCGGGGAACGTGGAGCGCGCGCGAGCTATTTCATTCGAGCTGATACTTTTGGACGAGGCGGATCAGATTGCGGCGCGAGACCTTCAGCTCCTCGGCGGCGCGGGTCTTGTTGCCACCATGCCGGCGCATCGCCGCGCCGATCATGCGCTTCTCGAGAGCTTCGACGGCAGCGGGCAACGAGTCCGGTTCGAGCGCGACGATCTCGTCCTCGACGGGAGCCCACTGCCGGATCCGCAGGGACAGCAGATCGGTGCCGATCATCGGCTCGTCACCGGCGAGCACGACGAGGCGCTCGATCTCGTTCTCGAGCTCGCGCACGTTCCCGGGCCACGCATACGCGAGCATCCGTGCCGCGCAATCCGGCATCAGCCGCTTCGGCCGCTGGCGGCGGTGGCGCGCGAGGAAGTGCTCGATCAGCAGCGGGATGTCATCGCGCCGCTCGCGCAGCGGAGGCAGCGTCACGTTGATGACGTGGATCCGGTAGAACAGATCCTCGCGGAACTGAGATGCCGCGACCATCGCCTGGAGATCGCGATTGGTGGCGGCGATGATCCGGACGTCGACCTTGCGCATCTCGGTGTCGCCGACGCGGTTGAACGTGCCCTCCTGGAGCACGCGCAGGACCTTCACTTGAAGCGTGGGCGACATGTCGCCGATCTCGTCGAGGAAGAACGTACCGGCATCCGCGAGCTCGAACAGGCCGGGCTTGTCGGCGACGGCTCCGGTGAACGCACCGCGCTTGTGGCCGAACAGCTCGGAGTCGAGCAGGTTGTCGTTGAACGCGGAGCAGTTGGTGACGATAAACTTGCGATCGCGTCGCTCGGAGCCCTGGTGGATCGCCCGTGCTACCAGCTCCTTGCCGGTGCCGTTCTCGCCCTGGATCAGGATCGTGGAGTCGCTCGGGGCGGCGCGATCGAGCATCACGTAGAGCTCCTGCATCACCGACGCGCCGCCGATGATCCCGTGATAGCTCGTGCGTCGACCGGGCGGCTCGATGTCGGGCTCCTCGCGCTCGCGTAGTGCAACGGCGACATCGAGCGCTGCTTCCTTCAGCATGCTCTCGACGAGCGACAGCTCCGCCTCGCCGAGCTCGCTCGCGAGCACCGCGAGTCCTGCAGCGGTGGGCTCCTCGATCGCGAGCGGCGCGAACGCTGCGGTCTCGGCGGGCTTGCGTTCGACGAGCGTCAGCTGCAGGCCGCGACGGCGCAGCACTCCGCGCACGTGCCGGAGCACGCGGAGATCGAGGCCGGTCCACCACGGAGAACCCATCGCGAGCCGGAGTGTGACAAGCCGTCACACCAAGGGCAAGCGCGCGGTTCACTGTACGATCGCTGCATACGGGACTGCTCCCACCAGCTCGGGTGCGCGACTCCTGCGCAATCTGTCCCCAACTCCGGCGATCTCGATCGATCCAGAGCGGCCTGCGTCTTGCTCGTTGTCGCTGCATGCGGAACGCAATCCTGATCAACTGCCTGCTGCTCGCCGCGTGCGCCACCGAGGCCACCGACTCGAGCCTCTACCTCACCGGCACCGAGGAGAGCTACGTCACCACCGCCGCCGGCGCGAAGGTGTGCATGGGTAAGAAGGTGCTGATCTGCCACGTGCCTCCCGGCAATCCGGCCAACGCGCACACGATCTGCGTGGGCAAGCCCGCCGTCGATGCGCATATGACCCACCATCCCGATTCACTCGGTGCATGTAGGGCCGAGCCGAACCCGCCGCCCGATGATCCGCCGCCGGTCGATCCGCAAGGCCCCGGCACCGGTGGCGACGGCACGCCGATCCTCTGAGAGCTGTCGGGCGAGCTCAGTCGGGCAGGTCGACGCACCAGCGCAGCGCGCTGCGGGTCTCGAGCCAGCCGGCCTCGTCTACCATGAGGTACGGACTCTCGAGGGTGACCACCTCGAGGTTCTGCTCGACGCCGTACTTCGCGCCGAACGAGCCGGGCGTCGGATAACCCATGTCGTGCTCCGTGGGATATCCGCAGCGCTCGGCCATCTCGTTCGCGAGCTGCTCTGCGCAGCCATCCCAGTTCACCATTCGATACGTCGCATGGACGGTGATGATCCGGTGCGGTTTGACCTCGTCGATCAGCTTCACGAGCGCCTGGGTCTCCGGCTGATCCTCGGCTGCGTTGCCGGGATTGTAGCCGGGACGCCGTGCCGTGCCCCACGTCGCTGACGCGAAGTTGCGGTTGAGGTCGACGTCGTTCGCGTTGTTGCGCGTCCCTGCCATCAGGCCATCGACGTTGACCACCGGAACGATCCAGGTCTCGCGGCCCGGCGGGCGCTCGATCAGCTCGTCGGCGAGGCGCTCGAGCATGAGCTGCGAGACCGGCTCGTCACCGTGGATCGCACCGAACAGGAGCGCCGGTGGCCGCTGCTTCGCATACTCGGGAGGCAGGAAGCACACGGCCTCGATCGGCCGTCCGAGCACGGTATGCCCGATCACGAGCTCTCGACGGGTGCTCACGACTATTCGAGCTGCTTGCCGAGCACGGTGGCTCCACCGTAGCCGGTGATCGCGAGGTACGCGACGCCAACACCACTCAGGCCTAACACCGCCGCCGCTTCGCCGCCGCCACCACCCACGATCCACGACATCGCCCCTTCGTACGGCGCGCTCGTGATGTTGCTCGGATCGCCGACGAGGAACAGAA
>JAYVWH010000104.1:0-2344 GCA_043786265.1 Kofleriaceae bacterium
ACGGGGGTTCGATTCCCCCCAGCTCCACGCAGATTTCAACGCATATGTCCTGCTCAGGACATATGCGCCTTCTTCGCCCGAGCGGCCGAGGGCGGAAAAAGGGCGGCGAAGAACACGTCCTCCGCGCGGAGACACCGCACGGAGACGACGGTACAACTCCGGTTCGTGCTGGACACTGTGGCTTCGGTAGGTGGGTGGCAGTTTCGAGACGCGGCTTCGGTAGCTGGGCGACAGTGACTTCGGTAGCTGCCTGACACTTGTGCTTGTCGATCGCGGTCAGCCTTCTCGGTGACGGGCACGTGGGCCTGTCTCGGTCGAGGGGGTCGTGCTCGTGATCGTGGAGCTCAACTTTTGGAACAGCGATATCAGGCACTGCTCGAGGTGCTGAACAACCGGGCGACGGTCAGGGATGTGGCATGCCACAACGGGGTAGCCCGGCAGACGGTGCACGAATGGTTGCGCAGGTACGCATCCCAGGGGCTGCCCGGTCTGGTCGATGGTTCGGCGCGGCTGTTGTCGTGTCCGCATCAGATGCCACCGGAGGTTGAGGCTCGGATCATCGGGCTGCGGCGTGAGCATCCGGGGTGGTGTTAGCGGCTTGATTGTGTGAGGCCCTGGGGTATCGATTCGGCAACGATCTTTGCGGATGACCTGACGCGGCACCAGTTGGTGTTCGACCATGATCGCGCGCGTGGCTGTTGTGTGGCCTTGCCAGATCGAGATCGACGTCTACGTGCGCGCCGGCCGACAGCTACGGCCGCCGTCCCAAGCGTGCCCGGCGTGCAAAGGGGTGCTGGCCGTGCAGGGCGGCTACCACCGTCAGCTCCGTCACCGAGACCGGATCGAACAGCTCTGGATCTGGCGTGGCCATTGCAAACGCTGCGACCGGTCCCACGCGCTGCTCCCGGACTTCGTCGTCCCGAATCATCGAGATACGACCGACGTGATCTTCGCTGCGCTCGATCCCCGTATCGTCATCGACGTTCCTGCCTCGACTCGTCGTGGCTGGCAGGCCCGTTTCAAACGCAACAGTGACGTCTTGCGTTCGGCGCTCGCATCAGCTGCCGTGGGGTTCGGCGGCCGCGTACGCGACATGCGCGTTGATCTTCTCGTCGCCGTGTGGCGCGCCGTCCGGCGGGCGTCGGACATGATCCCGTCACCTTGGCGGATCTTGAACATCATGAGCGGCGGGAGCTGGGTACGTCGCCGCGTGAACTCGTCATGGCGTCCCTTCGGGCGCTTCCCACGCCCACCCTGATGCGTTATCGCGCCGGCCACCGTGCCCGGCCTCGTCGTCATGCGCGGCGGCATCAACCAGGACCTGCGACTCGGCCCTGACCGCGCGCGTCGCGAATCCGGGTCGTCACCTGTCCCACACCGATACTGGCAACGGTGTTCAGCGGCGCGCTCACCTGGAACGAAGCGGTGCGTTCAGGCGACATCGAACTGACCGGCACGCGGGCGCTGCTGAACGCGCTTCCGAAGTGGTTTCTGTGGAGTCCGTGGGCCACCGACGTGCGGTTGCAAGCAACAGCAACGCGACAGCGCCAAGGTGCGTAGCAGCACCACATGACAGTGAATGCGGCGAGATCGCCTCTCGGCTCAGCCGACGACGCGAATCGGTCCGGGCAGCGCGAGCCGCTGGCGCATCATGCGACGACTCACGTCGAGCGACCTCCGCCTGGGCCCAGCGCCCCTCGCGCAGGCGGTTGCGACCCGCGCGTGTGGATCACCGCAAGACCTGTCGCTCCGCGCCTGCACACCGGGGGCCGCTCGCCGACAGAGGCTCCATCGGTTGATCAGCAGACAAGCGTCTGGGCAATGAAGATCGGGTCTGGACTCGCGGTCCTCAGCGCGACGCCTCAGCTCAGCCGTGCCCATCCGTCAACCGCGCGAGCCACATCTCCCGCAACTCCGCTTCAGTAGCGCCCAGGTCGTATGCCGGCGATGTGACGGGGAGTGCCCGCTCGACGGTGACAGTCACGATCGCTCGGATGCGCTCTCGGGCCTTCGGCGTCCCGAGGGCTTCGTAGAACCGAATGCCTCGCTCGAAGACATCGCCGTCGGTATGCACCACCGCGGTCCCCTTGAAGCGGTAACCCTTGCGTACCAGCTGGTCAACGACGTTGATCTCGATACTCGGGTTCGAGCACAGGTTGACGATTGTCCCCGACGAGTGGATGTGAGCGAAGACGAGGTGGTCATTGTCCCACACCGCCGTTGTGCCCTTCGGCGACAGGTTCGGCGTGCCGTCGGGACAAATCGTCGCGACAAACCCGAGTTGGGTGTTCAACAACCGCTTCATATCCTCAGTCAGGATTCCCACCGCGCAACCTCGCTTTCG
>JAYVWH010000105.1:0-2316 GCA_043786265.1 Kofleriaceae bacterium
TGTCGCAGCTGCGCCACGCGGCCGACGCGCGGTGGGAGTTGCTCGGCTCGACACCCGTGATGGGCGAGCTACGCCGGCAGATCGCGAAGGTCGCGCCAACTCGCAGCCGCGTCCTGATCACCGGCGAGAGCGGTACCGGCAAGGAGCTCATTGCCCGCGCGATTCACCGCAACTCGAGCGTGTCGGCGGGCCCGTTCGTGAAGGTCAACTGCGCGGCGATCCCGCCCGAGCTGATCGAGAGCGAGCTGTTCGGTCACGAGCGCGGCGCATTCACCGGCGCGATCGCCAAGAAGCGCGGCCTGTTCGAGGTCGCCGATGGAGGAACGATCTTCCTCGACGAGATCGGCGACATGACCCTGCCCGCCCAGGCAAAAGTCCTGCGCGTGTTGCAGACCGGCGAGTTCACCCGCGTCGGCGGCGAGAAGAGCCTGCGTACCGATTGCCGCGTCGTCGCGGCGACGAATCGCGATCTCGAGCAGATGGTCAAGGAAGGCTCGTTCCGCGAGGACATGTACTTCCGCCTCAACGTGGTGCCGATCCGTTCGCCCGATCTCAAGGAGCGGCCCGACGACATCCCGCTGCTTGTCGAGTCGTTCGTGCGCGAGTGCTGCGACGAGAACGGCATGGGCGTCAAGCCGATCGATGATCCTGTGTTCGATCGCCTCAAGCAGTACGAGTGGCCCGGCAACGTGCGCGAGCTGCGCAACGTCGTCGAGCGGCTCGTGATCATGAGCGACGAAGTGATCCGCGAGAAGGATCTGCCACCATATCTCGGTGGCCCTCGCCCGCCCGGTCAGGCCCGTAGTGGCACCACCGGTCCAGTCAACGCGATCGATCTCGGTCGCTATGCCGGAAAATCGCTGCGCGAATTCCGCGAGGAGGTCGAGAGCGAGTTCATTCGCATCCGCCTCGCCGAGTTCGAGTGGAACATCTCGCGCACCGCACAGGCACTCGGCATCGAACGCACGAACTTGCACAAGAAGCTGCGCGCACTCGGGATCCATCGCGGTGAGGGCAGCGGCCCGATCGGCGGCGGCGGCACAGACGACTGATTGGCTGGGTCACGTTGTCCGCTCGCGCTCTTCGCACGATTGCCGTCTTGATCGCGATGCTGGTCGGCGCTCGCGCGCACGCAGAACCAAGGGACCTTCTGCGTGCGCTCGATACCGAAGACAGGCAGGCGCTGTCCGACGCGATCATGGCGATCGAGCGCGCGCCGTCGGCACCTGATCTTGCCGACGTTCTGTTTGCGGCTGGGCGTGTGTGCGAGGACCGCCTCTACGATCCCGCGCGCGCACTTCGGCTATACGAGCGCATCCTGCGCGAGATGCCCGATGCCGGCGTATCGATCGCTGCGGGCCGCCGTGCCGCGATGCTGCGTGGTTCGCGCGAGTACGCCCGCGAAGCTTCTCAGCTTGCACAGCTGATCGCGACGGCAGATGCGCTGCCGGCTGCCGAAGTCGAACAGCGAGCAAGCGAGCTTGCATCGACCCCCTGGCCCGGTGCGATCGATGCGGCGCTGTTCCTCGCAGACTGGCTGTGCCGAACTACGCACTTTCCCCAAGCGCAGATCCGCTATGCGCAGCTGATCGCCGCTGCACCTGACGCAGAGCAAGTCCACATCGCGCGGCGCAACGCCGCCGGGTGTGCGATCGATGCCAAGGACTGGACGCTCGCGACCAAGCTCACCGCGCAGCTCGGCACCGACGATGTCGACGAGGCAGTGCGCGCTAGCCTGCTCGACTCGATCACGCTTGGCCGTCGCCGCGAGAGCTTGTATGCGGCGTCGTGGTTCGCACTCGCGTTCGCCGTCCTCGCCCTGCTCGGTTCACTTGCGGAGGCCACACTGCGCGGCGGGGTTCGTACGCCGGCGTTCATGCCGCCGGTGGAGGTCCTCTACATCGCGCCGGTCGCACTCGTCGTCTCGATCGCCTCGTTCGTGGTCGATCGCCTGATCGCGTCAGCGGTCGTCCAGATCTCGGTGGCCGGGTTCGTTGGCGCCTGGGTTTCAGGTACCACCCTCGACGTATTGCGGCAGCGCGGACGTACAGTGCGTGCGCGGGCTGTGATCCATGTCATCGCGTGCGGGCTCCTCGTCCTCGCGATCGGCTACATCGCGATGACCCGTGACGGCCTGCTCGACATGCTCGGCGAGACGGTGCGATTCGGCCCCGGCGCCTGAGCGTAGTACACTCCTCACATGCGACGCCGCGGCCGGATTCTCGCGATCAAGTGGGGGATGAACCCCAACTCGTCGAGTCTTGGCGTCGATGTCACGTTCCTGCTCGTTGGTGCGACGGCCCTCGCGATGATCAC
>JAYVWH010000106.1:0-4252 GCA_043786265.1 Kofleriaceae bacterium
GCGGACTCGCGACACCCGTCTATCGGGTAGCCCTCATTTGTCCCACGGTTGCGATACATTCGGGGGTATGGCCTCGCAAAGCGAACGTTCCGGTCCCCCTGCCTGGAACCGCTCCCCCGATCCGTTCGCCGAGCTGATCTCCGCGGAGGCGATCGCAACCCGCGTGGCCGAGCTCGGGGCGCAGATCACGGCGGACTACAAGGGACTCGTCGACCATGCTGACGTCATCGTCGTTGCGGTGCTCAAGGGTTCGGTGATCTTCCTCGCCGACCTCCTCCGTCACATCGCACTGCCGATCAAAGTCGACTTCATGGGCACGTCGTCGTACGGCAACGAGACGTCGTCGTCGGGCGTGGTGCAGATCACCCTGGATCTCACGAAGCCGATCGAGGGCAAGCACGTCATCCTCGTCGAAGACATCGTCGACACGGGACACACCGTGCACTACCTGCTCGCAAACCTCGCGACCCGTGCCCCGGCGAGCCTCAAGCTCGCATCCCTCTTGCACAAGCCGTCCCGCCAGGAGCGAGAGGTCAAGATCGACTATCTGGGCTTTACCATCGAGAACAAGTTCGTCGTCGGATATGGGCTCGACGTTGCACAGCAGTACCGCAACCTCCCCTTCATCGGATACGTTACGAACGCATGAAGCCCGACGCGCTCGCCCGGCTTCCTGCCGTCCTGTTCGAGATCGGGAAGCTTGTAGGTTCGGACCTCGATCCGGGCATTCTGCTCACGCGCATCGCGGAGCTGATGTGCCAGCTCGTCAACGCAAAGGCGTGCTCCGTGATGCTGCTCGATGCAAGCCGCAAGCGCCTCCTCGCGAAGGCGGCGTATGGCCTTCGCACCGAGCGGATGCACACGCTGTCGTTCGCCGTCGGCGAGGGCGTCGCTGGCTGGGTGATCGAGCGCGGAGAGCCGGCGCTGATCCACGACGTCACCAAGGACGCGCGCTACCTCGTGCTGCCGGCGAACCAGACGCCGATCGCATCGATGCTGTGCGTCCCGCTGCTATCGCGCGGCGAACGCGTCGGCGTGGTGACCGCAACTGCGGAACACACGGATGCCTTCGACCAGGACGACCTCGAGCTCGTCCGCTTCATCGCGATGACGATCGCGCTCGATATCGAGAATGTTCGCCTGCACCGGGTAGCGGTGACCGATCCACTGACCGGTACCTACAACCGCGAGTTTCTCCAGCAGCGACTGCCCGCCGAGATCGAAGCCGCCGTTGATCGGGACCGCCCGCTGTCGCTCGCGCTCGTGGATATCGATCACTTCAAGGCCGTCAACGATCAGTACGGTCACGGCGTCGGCGACGTCGTGCTTGCCGAGGTCGCGCGCCGGTTGCGCAGTGCGATCCGCGGTGGCGACCTGCTCGTGCGCTACGGCGGCGAGGAGTTCATCGCGGTGTTGCCGAAGGCGGATGCCGGTCGCGCGTGGGAAGTCGGCGAGCGCATGCGGCAGCGCGTGTGCGAGCGTGCGTTCGAGGTCGGCGATGGGATGGCGCTGCTGCTGCGCGTCTCCGTCGGCATCGCTCAGTGGCGCATGGGCGAGAAGATGCCCGAGCTGATCGAGCGCGCTGACGTCGCGCTGTACGGCGCCAAGCATCGCGGCCGTAATCGGGTCGAGGTCGCTCCGTGAGCACCGAGGGCGATCCGCCGGAGGGACCGCCCGGCTCGCCGGATTCAACGCAGGAGCTGCCCGCCGCAGAGGAAGCGCCCGCGTCCAAGGTCGAGCCCGTGGGTCCCCAGGAGTCCACGGCCGACCTCGCCAAGCCCGCCACGACGAGCGCGTTCCTCGACGCGGCGCCCGCGACTGAGGACTCGATCTTGCCGACGTCGCTCGACCCGGCCGCAGACCTCGATGCTGCCGTCGGAGCTCGGCGCAAGCGGCCGCGCCTGGACCTGCCGCCCGACGACTTGATCGACGACGATGGCCTCCCCGACGAGAGCAAGTGGAGCCGCAAGACGATTGCCGTGATCGCCCTGGCGATCGTCTTCGGGCTCGGGATCGCCGCGCTTGTCCTACTCGGCAGGATCAACTCGCAGCGCTTCGTCCTCAACTGCACGACCTCGCAGGCGGTCGCCGAGCAGGGTCGCTCGTTCCCACCATGGGGCAGCGTCCCGCTTCCCGGTGCCGAGTGGCGTCCGATCGCGCTGCCGCCGAGTGCGCAGTGCAAGCGCCAAGAAGTCGACGACAAGAGCCAGCTCGAGGCACTATTTCTCGACCTGCTCCTCGACCGCTCGAGCACCACGCTTACCGCGCGAAACTTTCTCGAGGCGCCGCCGGTCGTCGATGGCAAGGCCACAGCGAGCCCGCTCGATCTCGTCAGCAATCAGCTCGAGCAAGCACTCCTGCTGTCGCGCGCGCCCGAGCGCGGAGATCAGCGCAAGCAGGTCGTGCGCCTGCAGGGCGACGTGCAGTACTGGCGTGCTTCGCTGCGCCTTCGCGATGCGACGGCGGCGATGACAGAGGCCTCGCGGCAGTTCGATCAAGCGGCGCTCGCGCGTCCGATGCACGTCAGTGATGCCGGTGCCTGGGCCGAGCTCATCCGTCGCCTGTCCGATGAGCTCAAGGCAGGACCCACGGGCGTCCCGGCCGCGTTCCCACCCGCGCCGACCGGGGAGCGTCCGAGTGCGCCAACGGGCACTGCCCTGCCGGTCGAGCCGACGAGCACGGGTAGTGCCGCGGAGCCGCCCCCCGCAATGCCCGCCGCTGGTGTCCCGACCGGCGGCGTCTTGCTCTGACGCTATGGCAGCGGTCCTGCACTCGATCGGTGCATGGACATCGCGCTCATCGTCGGAAGCGGAAGATCGCCCACGCCCTGCGCGACCTCGCGCCGCATGACGTGTTGCAGACGTTTGTCGATGCGTTTGCGCAATGGGTCGAGCTCTTCACGGCCAAGAGCGCCAAGCGATCGGCCGCGTGACCGAAGCGCTCGCACCGCGGCACAGCGGTTGCTGCTGACCGCTCCATGCATGTTCGATTTGATCGTGGAACCCTGGTGTTGGAGCACGCAGCAGACGGCCTGGATCCAGAACGATTTCTCGGTGCTAGCTGGGACGCGGAGCTCGCCGCTTGGCGCGCTCCCGCAAACCGCCTGTCCGAACTTCGCGGCCGGCTGGCGGCCAAAGATGTCCGGTTCACGGACAACATACAACCAGCCGCCCTCGAGGAAACCTGGCGGTTACCGGAGCTGCGGTGGTATCAGCGCGAGGCTGTCACCGCCTGGCACGATGCAGGCGACCGTGGCGTGGTCGTGCTGCCGACCGGCTCGGGCAAGACACTCGTCGCGCTCGCGGCGATCGCAGAGCTCGGAGTCGCAACACTCGTGCTGGTGCCGACGCGCATCCTGCTAGACCAGTGGGCGCGTACCCTCGCCGAGGTGTGGCCGCATCCGATCGGCCGGCTCGGAGACGGAGACCACGTCGTCGCACCGATCACGGTAGCGACGTACGCGAGCGCAGCCGTCTGGGCGCCACGCATCGGCGACCAGTTCGGGCTCGTCGTTGTCGACGAAACGCACCACGTCGGAGCGTGGTGCCCGAGTGAGATCCTCGAGATGCTGGTCGCGCCCGCGCGGCTCGGGCTCACGGCGACGCCGCCCGGCCCGCCCGCCGAGTGGGCAATCGCAAGGGCCGGCTCTGTTGGCCCGCGCAGCGGCGCCGAAGGCGCTGCGGAGTCGATCGCTCGCCAGATCGGCCCCACGGTCTACTCCCTCGGGATCGACGCATTGCGCGGAACCGCGCTCGCAGACTTCGATCACACGCTCGTCACCGTCGAGCTGCAGGCTGAAGAGCGAGGCATCTACCGGCGCCTGCGCGGGGAGTTCAGCGCGTTCTATGCCCAGCAGCAGCGCTCGCTGCCCGGCATGGGCTGGCGTGATTTCATGAGTGCAGCCCAGCGCAGCATCGCGGGTCGAGACGCCCTCGCTGCGTGGCGGGGCTCGCGTGCCTTGCTCGCGTATCCACAGGGCAAGCGCAAGGCACTCGTCTCGCTGCTCCAGCAACATGCAGGCGATCGCATCCTGATCTTCACCGGCGACAATCCAACCGCCTACACCGTCGCGCGCGAGCTGCTCGTCGTACCGATCACGTGTGACATCGGGCGCACCGAGCGTGCCGAGATGCTCGACCGGTTCCGCAGCGGCGAGTGCTCGGTGCTCGTATCGTCGCAGGTTCTCGATGAAGGCTTCGACGTGCCCGAGGCAGAGATCGCGATCGTCGTCGGTGGCACAGCGAGTCAGCGT
>JAYVWH010000107.1:0-16219 GCA_043786265.1 Kofleriaceae bacterium
CCGATCACTTCACCGAGTACGCGATCGACCTCGGCCGCTTGCTCGGCGGCTGCGAATTGTGCGAGGGCCGCCGTGCGGCGCGCCCGCGCGTCCGCATCCGCGGCAAGGGCTGCGGCCAGCGCCGCCGCATGGTGGTCCGCCGACGCGACCATCGCGTCGAGCTCGGGCACGCGCAGCGCATCGGCGCGCAGGTTGACCGCATGGGCAACATTGGCTGCAGACGCTTGCAAGTCCGCCCTATCCACGTCGGTTCCAGGAACGTCGGCCTCGCCACCCGACAGCCCGTGGGCGCCGGCCGCGCTGCGAGCAACGTCCGCGTGAGCGGCGCCGTCGGTGCGAGCGACGCCCGCATGAGCGACGGCAGAGGTGCGAGCGACGTCCGCATGAGCGACGGCAGAGGTGCGAGCGACGTTCGCGTGAGAAGCGGGCGCCTGACCGAAGGGCGATGTCATCGCGTGATCGTCGACGAGACGCCGACGCTCGGTGACGAGCGTACGCACACGCTCCGCAGCCCGCTCCAGCGTGTCGAGCTGCTGCGCGAGGGTTTCGGCGCGCGCGGGTGAATCGGTGAGCAAGCGGCGCAGCTCTTCGCTGTCGAACCCCGCGGCGATGCGCGCCGTGTCGAGCACGGCGGCCGCATTCGACAGCTCTGCAAACGCCGCCTCGCGACGCGCGTTCGCCGCATCACGACGCGCCACCTGCTCGGCGAGCACACGCTCGGCCTCGCGCGCTGCAGCCTCACCGGCCGCGATCGCTGCCGTGAGCTCCGCATCGAGAGTCGCGATCACGTCGGCGTGGGTGGCCCAACCCGCTGCGAGCTCGGAGAGCGCACGGCGGCACCGATCGAGCAATGCGGTACCGTGCACATCGAGCAACGTGCTCGGGCCGCGACGTTCGACGCCTCCAGCCACCGACGACGATGCGTTCGACGACCACGCGCTCGCCAGCACACCGCTCGCCCCGCCGCCTTCCGCACCCGCGTCCGGCAACGACTCGCCGGCACGCCGCTTTGTCGCGCGCTTGGCTCGCGAGGTTGCTGCCACGACAGCCGCCGGCTCAACGGATGCGGGCCCCACAACGGAAGCAGATGCCCCACCGCCCAGCACACCGGCCAGGGCCTCGCGCGCGAGCTCGAGAATCGGACGCGCCGCATCCCCCGCCGCGAGCGCAACGTACCAGCGCGCGAGCGACGCATCGATCGCCGCGAGCATGTCGCGCAGGCGCTCCGCCTTCCCCGTGCGCTCACCACGCAGGCGCTCCGCCGCCGCATCCACAGCGGCGATCGACGCATCGACCTCGCGCAACGTGTGGACGTGCTGCTCGACATCCGCCTGTCGCGTCTGCACGCGGGCCTGCGCCTCGCCCGCCGCCTTGGCCGCCGCCTCGGCCTGGCTACGTGCAGCCCGTGTTGCATCGAGCTTGAGCTTCGCCGCGTCGACACGCTCCTCGGCGAGCTGGTGCGCCGCCGCGGACGCCGGATCATCGACGAGCAGCAGCTCACCGAGACTCGCCAGATGCTCGCGCCAAGTCCGCTGCGCCGCGACAGCTGTGGTCTCCGCCGTCGCACGACACGCCGTGAGCCTCGCGTGCTCCTTCGTGCGCTGAGCCTCGCGCGCAGTGAGAGTTGCCAGCACCGTGACTGCTATCTCAGAAAGCGCGTTGACCTCCGCGAGCCTCGCCTGCGCATCACCGATCAGCGCATCGAACGCACCCCGATCGCGCCACGGATGCTCGGGCGCACCACACAGCGGGCACGGATCACCGTCGACGAGCTCGGTGCGAGCATGCGCGTAGCCCGCCGCTTTGCGCAGCTCGTCGACCATCAGGCTCCGCTCCGTGCGCAACGTACCCGCGCGGTCGCGCTCGGTCTCGGCGGTGCGACGCTGCGAAACATCCGTCGCCGCTGCCGTCGCGAGCTCGGCGAGCTGAAGATCAAACTCCGCGCGCGCGGTCGCGGCACCACGAGCTTCACCCGCGATCGCGGTGAGGCGTTCGAGCTCGAGGCAGTGACGCCGTGCTTCGTCCTCGGCGCGACGTGCCGCGTCGAGCGAGAGTCCGCGCTTCTGCTGGTAGGTCGCGGCCTCGACGGTCGCCTCGGCGAGCCGGGCGATCGCTGCCTGATGCGCCGTGACTGCGCCCGTGCGCTGCGCCGCGAGCTGGTCCCGCTTGCGCGCACGATCGTCGAGCGTCTTGTCGGACGCAGCGATGTCGGCTGCGAGCATCGTCTGCTGGACTAGCTGGTGCTCGAGGTGCTGCCAGCCCGCGACGGCAAGCCCGAGATCGCGCCGCTCGAGCAGCCACGCGGCGCTCGCTGCGCCCACGGTCGCGCGCGTGACGAGGTTCGCACCACGCTGCGCGTTTGCGATCTCGAGCAGGGCCGCCGCCAGCCGAGCTTCGCGAATCGGACCGTGCAGCGCGACGAGCTGCCCCCGCGCGGCCTCGATCTCCCTTTGCGCCGTGCCCGCCTGATCCGCGGCCTGCCCCGCCACCGTGGCATCACTGCGCACGAGTGCCAGCTGACGATCGAGGCGCGTCGCCTCCTCCCAGGGACTGCGCAGCGTTTCCGCGCGACGCCGCAGCGCCAGCTCCGCACGCTCCGCGGCCGCATTCTCGACCGCGCGCTCGACCTCGACTCGCGATGCCTCCGCCTCGACGAGCGCACCCGCGCGGAGATCCGCCTCGGCGAGCCACCGCGCCGCCGCTTCGGCCGCCGCGAACCGAGCACGCGATGCAGTCTGCGCCTGCTTCGCAAGCACCAGCTCCGACTCCCCGCGCTCGCGCTCGTCATCTGGCAGCACGGCGATCGCGAGAGCCGCACCATGCCGTTCGCGCAGATCCTGCTGAGCCAGTGCCGCTTTGACGTGCGCCGCGATCGACAGCTTCGAGTAGATCTCGGTGCCCGTCATGCGTTCGAGCAACTCGCTGCGATCCTTGCCGTCGGCCCGCAGGAACGCCGCGAACTCGCCCTGCGCGAGTAGCGCGGAGCGGCGGAACTGGTCGAACGACAAACCGAGCCTCTGGTGGATCGCCTCGAGGGTCTCCGTCTTCGTGCCACCGATCGCCTCACCACCCTCGATCGCGGTGAGCGTCACCTGCTGGTTCTGAAACCGCCCGTCGATGGCGCCGCGCGCCCTGCGCACCGACCACCGCGCGCGATAGCGACGTGCATCTCCGCTCTCGAAATCGACCTCCGCGTAGCCCGCGCTGGCCCCGCGGCGCAGCAGCGAGCGGACATCTTGTGCACCCAGGTTCGCCGGGTCGTCGTCGCGCCCGACGATGACGGTGCTGCGATTAGCGAGCCGCGGCGTGCGATCGAACAAGGCGACGCACATCGCGTCGAGCAGCGTGCTCTTGCCCGCACCCGTCGGTCCGACGATCGCAAACACGCCCGCCGCCCCGAGCGCACCGTGCGCGAGATCGATCTCGAACTCGCCTGCGAGCGACGCGAGGTTGCAGCCGCGGATCGCGAGGATCCTCACGACGCCTCGCGCTTGCGTGCAGGATCCTCGGCGTCGCCCTGCACGTCGGCGAGCAGCCGTTCGAACGCACCGCGCACCGAAACGCTGGGCTCCTCGGCGTGACTGCGCGACCACAGCCTGCCGAACACCTCGCGCGGGTCGAGCTCGGCGAGCCGCTGCGCGACGATCCGATCGCCGAGCGCCGCGCCATCTCCACTGAGCGTCGCGTGCAGCTGGACCAGGCGCGCACGCTTACCGTCGAGCGCGGTCTCGATCAATGTCCGGAGCCGCGGCTCGGGCCGGTCCAGCGCAACGACGACCTCGAGAAACGGACGCACCGGGTCATGGCCCGCCAACCGCTCTGGCAACGTCGCGATCGCCGCGATCGCCTCGTCGAGCGTCGCGGTCCCCCGCGCCGGGATGCGTACGATGTCGATCACCTGTGGCACCTCCAGGGATCTGATCTGCGAAGCCATCGCACCATCAAAATCCGCCACCACGACCTGGTGCCGGTAGCGCGCTTCGTCGAGCGACAGCGCGATCGGCGCGCCCGCGTAGCGGATGTTGTCGCGACCGACGCGCTGCGCGCGATGCATGTGACCGAGCGCGACGTACGAGATGTCATCGGGGAAGAGCCGCAGCGACGTGGACTCGGCGCCACCGATCGAGATCCGCCGCTCCGACAGATGCGACGGATCCGCGCCCGTCACGTACAAGTGACCCAACACCACGAGCGCCTGGTCGGCCCCACGTCGCGCACGCGCCCCGGCGAGCACCTCGCCATAAACCGCTCCCAAGGGATCCTCGAGATCGGGCGGCACGTCGATCGGTCGCAGAAACGGCACTGCCGCCACCAGACCGCGCCCACCTGCGACCGGGATCAGCACGCGGTCGAGATCGATCGCCCCATCACCGCACCGCGGCAAACCACCGATCACGTGGACCCCGAGCTCGCGCAGGATCGCGGCCGGGGCACCGAGGCGCGCCGGGGAGTCGTGGTTGCCCGCGATCGCGATGATGTCCATCGCGGGCCGCGCTCGCCGCGCCGCAGCCAGCAGCTCGAACCACATCCGCTCGGCGCTCGCGGGGGGCGTTCCGCCGTCGAACACGTCCCCCGTGATCACCAGGACATCGGGCGCCTCGCGCACGCAGGCCTCCAGCAGCCAGCCCAGGAAGGCAGCGTGCTCGTGGT
Organism: Kofleriaceae bacterium; assembly: GCA_043786265.1. GTDB lineage: Bacteria > Myxococcota_A > Polyangia > Haliangiales > Haliangiaceae > JABFXX01. The sequence continues at coordinate 4,651 of JAYVWH010000107.1, forward strand.
CGCGCGGGACATCCTTTAGCGTGTGCCCGAGGTGCCAGTCGCTGGTGTGCAGGAGCCTCACGGCGTCGACGATCGCATGGGGGTCTGATGGTCATTGCGCGCCCCGTCCCGGCGGGTTTAGGTTCGGCGCCATGCAGCGACTTGCAGCCCTGTTTGTAGTGATCTCCGCGGCCTGTACCAGTGGTTCCAGCACCGGTGCGGCCTCGCTCACGGGTGTCGCCGTCAAGGCGGCCGCCACCGAGACGTTCGAGGCCGCGGACGCGGGGGGTACGAAGGTCATGGGCTGGAACATCCTCCTTTACGAGCAGGACCCCGGCGGCGACTGCAAGGAGGGCACCGTGCTCGCCAAGGTCGCGATCTACACCAACCAGGCCGTTGGCTCGGCCCCGCAGGCGCTGCTCGCCACGGGCGGGATCAGCATCGTCACGGACACCCCGCCCACGGTGGTGTCGGCCTCGGTCGCCAACATGGGCGCCGAGGGGGTCGGCACGATCGCAGGCCTCGTCCAGATCGACGAGTTCCACCGCACCAGCGACAACAAGCACGGCGACCGCATCAAGGGCTCGATCAGCGCCGGTGGCTTTGACTCGTCGGATAACGGCGTGTCGCTGACCGGCTCGTTCGACGCGCCGATCTGCAAGGACCAGTAGTCAGCTCGGCTCGCCCTTTCCCTGCACCTCGCGGAGGAAGGCTTCCTCGGTCGCCGACAGCGGTCGCCCCTTGAGGCGCTCGAGCTCGTCGCGTGACAACCCGCCGACCTTCTGTCGGTGGCGCGTCATCACGACGTGCGCGCGAGCGATCGATGCGATCACGTCCTCGTAGGTCTCGAACCCGACCGGCGCACGCTCCGGATGCTCGCGAACGAATGAATTGATGCGCGCCTCGTGACGCGCGACGACTTTCAATAGATCGGTCCCGAGCGGCATGCGCTCGACCTTCGCCTCGGGCGGCGGCTCGAGCCGGTCGACACTGGCGGTATTGCTCGTCACCAAGAACCTGCCGTTGACCTCCGTGACCAGCTCGACCACGCGCAGGTGACGCGGAAACAATTGCACGACCTGCAGCAACGACACGACGACGCCGCGCGGATGCACGTGATAGACGCTGGCCCGCACCATCCGGCCGGCATCGACGCATAGCCGCAGGAACGTCCGGTTGTTCGGATAGATCCGCGACAGCGTGAGGTCCTCGACGTCTGCGAGAAATGCGTACCCCTTGCCCTCGAGCTCCTTGCGAGCGCGGTCGTAGAACGTGATGTCGGCCTCCGGGAACGTCTCCGGTGAAATTTTAACCAGCTCGTGCGGCTCACCGTAGACCGCATCGAGGCGTGCGCGCAGTGCCGCCCCGCCAAAGCCGCGCGGGCGACGTATGCCGAGCCCGACCGCGACGACGAGCCACAGCCCCATCATGAGGCAGAACACTTCCACTCAGACGATGGTACCGCAGCAAAGCGCTCGTGGCCGCGCGCGCACTGCGCCCACTCGCGCGCAAGTGCGGAGTGGCGGACGCGGGTTCACGTGCCTACGGCCGGATTTACGCCTTAGTTCGCGACAGTGACGCACTCCCCGGATGCCGCAGGGGCGAGGCACGCGACTTGCCTCCAGACAGGACAAGGACAAGGAGAAACAAAATGACTTTCAAGAAACTCATCATGCTCGCTGGCGTCGGTGGCCTCGTGTACGCGCACCGCAAGCGCGGTGGCGAAATGACCCTCGATAGCTTCAAGCAGAGCGGTCGCGACCTGATCGACGGTCTCAAGAGCCGCGCGAGCGAGATCCGCTCGACGGCGGAGACCAAGCTGCACGACGCGGCTAACAAGGTCGCCGACAAGACGAACCTCGAGAGCGGCAAGTCGTTCGGCGCGAACGAGGACGCCGGCTTCGGTTCCAGCGGCTACGACTACGGTCGCAACCGCTAAAAACGAGCTCAGTCGTCCAGGTGCATCCACCTGCGACGACTTTCGCGCGTTTCAGTCGAGCCACCGCGACATCACGAGGTCGTCCAGGTACGCATCACCCTCACGGATGAAGCCCCTGCGACGGCCTTCGTGCGTGAAGCTGGCTTGCTCGTAGAGCTTGATTGCCGCTGCGTTGCGGGCATACACGTAGAGCTCGATTCGCTTGATGCCGGCGCTTGGGGCCCACTCGATGGCAGCGGCAAGCAGCTCGCGGCCGACGCCTCTGCGTCGCCACTCCGCCTTGACGCTCATACCGAGTGTCGCAACGTGTGCTATCGATCGGCGCGGCGAGATCGCCTTGAGCGATAGCTCTCCCACGAGCTGGCCTTCGGCGAGCGCGACGAGCATCAGCGCACGCTCTGATCGCGAGAAATCGTCGAGCATCGCGCGCTCCTGCTCCACGCTGACGACCTCCTCGGGAGTCAGCGGGATGCAGATGCCCGGCTCGCCGACGAGCGTCTTCAGATAGGCGACCAGGGTTCCCGCGTCCGCTGGCGTCGCCTCGCGAATGTCCATGCGCGCACTCTAACCCCTAACCGACGACGCGAAGCGCTTCGAGCGCCAGTGCTCCGAGCGAGAACGCGAGTCGTGCGAGCACCGGCGCAGTGACGCTGCGTCCACCGGCGACGTACATCCATCCCATCGCGATGCCGAACAGACCCGCACCGATCCGCGCGGTGAAGTCGCCCCCCGACAGGAGCGCCTCGGCAACCGCGCCCACGAGGATCGCGAGCACGACATTGCCGCGCCCGAGCTCGAGCACGCGCTCGACGATCCATCCACGCAGCACGAGCTCGGCGGCGACCGCACCGAGGCCGACCAGCACGGTGAGTGTTGCGAACGCGGTCGCGCTACCGCGGACCATCGGGTACATCGACCACACCACCGCTTGATCGGTGATCCGCTCGACCAGGGGTGTGCTGATCGCGACCGCGATTGCGAGCGAGACCAGCCCTGCCCCGAGGCCGATCGCCGCGTACAGGGCAGGCCCTTTCGTCAGCTGCGCGAAGCTGCGGCCGCGCACCCACATCGAGAGGCTGGCCGCGGCCAGCAGCGGGATGACGACCGGAATCGACAGCGGAACTGCGGCAGCCACCAGCACGATGGCGACCTCCAGCGGCACCAGGCCGCGCAGCTCACGAATGTTCGACATGCATTTACCTTCGCACCGCCTTCGGCGCTGCTGCGCGGTCCAGCAAAGCCAGACCTTGCACTTTAGATCGTATACGACGCTCGTGCGTTTCAGTTTCGAATGGGCGCTCGCACGGTCCGCGACCTCCCGAAAAACTTCGCAACATCAGACAACTGGCCGCTGTCTCCGGTTCCGATGAAGAGGACTCTCTCGCTCGCCACCGCCATCCTGCTGTCCACCTTCGGGCTCGCTGCCGCGGACCCCACCGACAAGGAGCTGAAGGAGCACGCTGCCGCGCTCGAGACGAAGCTCAAGGGTCAGGGTTACACCGTTCTGGTCGAAGCGCCGTTCGTCGTGATCGGTGATTCACCGGCGGCGACGGTCAAGAACCTGACGACGGGCTTTCTCCGTTCCAAGATCGTTTTGCTCGAGAAAGAGTACTTCACCAAGCGCCCCGACCGCGTGCTGGAGGTCTGGTTGTTCGGCAACGAGAAGTCGTTCCGCAAGGGCGCGAAGAAGTTCTTCGGCGACGATCCGGAGACGCCCTACGGCTACTACTCGCCCGATGATAGCGCGCTGATCATGAACGCATCGGGTCTCGGCACGCTCTCGCACGAGCTCGTGCATCCGTACATGGAGGCCAACTTCCCCGACGTACCGTCGTGGTTCAACGAAGGACTCGCATCGCTCTACGAGCAGCCGAGCGCACGCAAGGGCCGCATCGTAGGTCTACCGAACTGGCGCCTGCCGAACCTCAAGCGAGAGATCAAGGCAAAGACGTTGCCGACGATGGCGACGATGCTCGGCACGACCCGTGACCAATTCTACGAGGCGGGGTACGACGCGTATGCGTACGCGCGCTACCTCGTCTACTACCTGCAGGAGCAAGGGAAGCTGCAGGACTTCTACAAGAAGTTCCTCGAGGACAAGAAAGATCTAACCGGTATCACCGCGCTCGAGGCCGTGCTCGGAGAGAAGCTCGACACGTTCGAGCCGAAGTGGCGCAAGTGGGTGCTCGCCATCCCTTACAAGCGCTGAAGCACGCGGTCCCACACTCCGAAGTAGTACGCCGCATATGCGCCGCCACCGAGGAGCACGAGCACGAACAGCGCCACCAGCCAGCCGCGCGCAGGTGGCGCGGGTGCTGTCGGGCGCGGCACAACCTTGACGGGTTGCGACGGTTGCTTCGCCGCAGTGCCGCGATCGAACGACGCCGGAACGCGACCACTCGGGCGGCTCGGCACCTCGAGGATCTTGATCAGCTGCGACAGCTCGCTCTCCTCGCCCGGAGGCGCCTGGCTGAACGCCCACTCGACCCACTGTGCGAGCTGATCGTTCGACACCGTCGCCTGCAGCTCGGTCGTCGCATTGATCAATGCCGTGCGCATCGCGGCAGCGCTCTGCCAGCGGCGTTCGGGATCGCGTTCGAGCGCGGTCATCACGATACGTCGAGCTCCGGAGGAACGTCGGAGTTCCTCGTCGACGGAGGCTCGATCGGCATCGACCGCACGCGCTCGAGGACGCCGAGATCGGTGTCCGCATCGAACAGCATCTTCGACGTGAGTAGCTCGTGTGCGAGCGCGCCGACCGACCACAGATCGCACCGGCTATCGAGCCGGCCCCCGAGGTACTCCGGCGCGATGTAGCTGAACTTGCCCTTCAGCGTGCCAACCGTCGTGGTCTGGTGTGCGCTCTTGGCCTTCGCGATTCCGAAATCGATCAGCTTGAGCACGCCGGTATTCGAGATCACGACGTTCGGTGGCGTGACATCGCGGTGAATGATGCCGAGCGGGTTTCCCTGCTTGTCGGTGAGGTTGTGCGCGTAGTCGAGCGCTTCGCACAGCTGGCACAGGATGTTCACGGAGATCGCGAACGGGATCACACCGATCGTCGCCTTGCACTGGCGCAGCAGCTGGCCGAGCGTCGGGCCCTGCACGAGCTCCATCGCGATGTAGTAAGTCTCGCCGACCTGACCGACATCGTAGGTCTGCGCGATGTTCGCGTGATGGAGGTACCGCGCGAGGCGCGCCTCATCGGTGAACAGGCCCACCAGCTCGTCGTTCGCGGCCGCGTGGTCGAGCAGGCGCTTGAGCGCGACACGCTTGCGAAACCCACCCGGACCGCGCGACTCGGCCACGTGCACGCTGGCCATGCCGCCGACGCCGAGCTGCTCGTACACCTGGTACGAACCAAACATCTCCGGGGAGCCGCGCGGCACGGCGCATCGTAGCCCGAAAATGCAAACGGGCAGGGGGAGGAGCCCTGCCCGTCGCGACCCTGTGGTCGGTGCCTACTGGCCTGCCGGATGGAACGTGAAGGGGTAGTTCACCTGCACGCCACCAGCGGTCGGCTTCGGGAACTCGATGGCGCCGACGACACTCGCGACGCAGTTCGCAACGTTCGGGTCGACACCGCCACCGACCGAGGAGCTCACATTACCGTTCGGCGTGATGAAGAACTGAACCGTCACGGTACCCGCGAGGCTCGGCTTGGCGAGGAGCTCCTTCTCGTAGCAGTACGCAATCTTCTCGATGTTGCGGCGGATGTAGCGGCGGATGATGGACTTGTCGTACGAGCCGCTACCCGTCGGCTGGCCGATCACCGGGCCGGGGACGCCCGGGTTGTGGCGCTTCATGCCGGGGCCACCGCCACCGGGGCCCGCGTAACCTTCACGGCCGTACTTGCCCAGGCCGATCTTGTTGTAGCCGTTGCCGGTACCGATGATGCCGCAGGGCTCCTGCGTGCAACCCCCACCGGGGCCAAAGCCCGAGCGGCCGTAGCCGAAGGTCCCCTTGCCCTCACCGTCGGCGCCGAACAGCGCGCCGTAGACGTTGGAGTCGTCGAAGCCGCTCGAGATGTTGCCGGTCGCGGTCAGCGACGCGAAGTAGTCACCGTTCTGCAGTGCGACCGAGCCGAGCACGCCAGCGTTGCGCGCCTCTTCGATCGCCTGAGCGCGCGCGACCTGCGGATCGGTGTTGTTGTTCTTGATGCGGATGTGGCTGTCCTCGTTGTTGGACTTGGTCGTACCCGCCGCGCCGGACTCGAGCGCCATCGCGGTCGCGTTCGCCGCTTCCTCGCCACCACCACCGTGGTCGAGGTCCTGCTCTTCCTTCGTCATGTCCTCGGCCATGTTGTTGCTCGACGAGATGTCGGTCGGCTCGAGAGTCGCGAGGTCGATCGCCGCGGTACCACCGTCGACGGGGACCATCGAGAGCAGCATCACGAGGCCGAGGTGCGCCGCGAGGGAACCCGCGAAGTACGACATCGTCTTGCTCTCGAGACCGGCGAACAGCGCGATCTGCTGCTCGCGGGGCTTGGCAACACCCGACACGAGGAACGACGTCTGACCGATCGTCGCCCTGATGCGCGAGTGCATCGGGATCGGCATCTCGAACGCGCCCGGGACGGTGGCCGACGGACGTGCGCGGCCACTTGCGGCGAGCTCGGCGAACGGCGTCGACTTGCCGTCGACCATCATCTCGCCCGAGATCCCGGGACCGAAGTTGAGAACGAAGTCGTCACCCTGCGGAGCGACCAGCGGGAAGCTGGCGGACGGCGCACCCTCGACGGGCAGCGTCACGTCGGCTGCGGTGCCGATCTTGTAGAACGGCGAGCGGCGCTCGCGGCGGCTGCGGGTGAGTGCGCCTGCGAGCGCACCGACACCGATCGTGAGGCCACCGAACGCGAGCCAGTCGTAGCTGAATGGCAGCTGCTGTGCGCGGAACGCACCGGCCGGCTTCTTCGCAACGTGGGTCCAGTAGTCATACGCGCCCTTGTTGCGGGCTGCGGTGTTGACGCTGACGCCGAATGCCATCGCCGAGGACAGGACGCACGCGAGACCTGCTGCCGCGAGGCCCCACGTCTTGCGCGAGACCTTGCCGGCCTGCGGATCAATGCAGTGCTTCACGTCGACAACCGAGTCGCCAAGCATGGCGGCCACTTCGATCGCCTTGGCGGCGCTGTCATCAGTGAGGGGATTGGGATTCGACACGTTAGAAGAAGTGAAATTCGACATGGGACAAGCCTCCGGCCGGGACGCTGCGTCGTCGGCCACCTTGGCCCACTCAGCATTTGCGTTGCGGTCATGAACTGAGACAGCGGGCCGCGCGGCCGGTTCCGGTTTTTTTGGTTGCAATTCCGCCTGCAACCGCATCGCTGTAGGTGCTGTCTGCTACCGTTTTCCCTCGATGACCGCGTTGCGAGTCCAGGGGTTACGCGTCGCGCTCCCGGACGGTCGCGTACTTATCGATGGTGTCGATCTCTCTGTAGGTGAGGGTGAAGTCGTATGCCTACTTGGCGGATCGGGCGCAGGTAAGTCCACGTTTGCACGTGTGCTCTTCGAGCGTGATGAGCTCGACGCCGCAGGCTTCGATGTCGTCGCGGCGACGCTCGATCTCGAGCACGACCAGCTTGGTCTCGTGCCGCAGCGTGGTGCGCTGTTTGATCATCTCGACGTCCGCGGCAACCTCGAGCTCGCGCTGCGCCACGCATCGCCGCCGAGCAAAGACGATCCCGCGATGTGGCTCGAGCGCGTCGGTCTCGACAAGGCGCTCGCGGAGCGCGGCACGCCGGTGACGCAGCTATCCGGTGGGCAAGCGCAGCGCGTCGCAGTTGCGCGGGTGCTCGCGAGCCGGCGCAAGCTGCTGTTCCTCGATGAACCATCGGTCGGTCTCGATCCGCATCGCGTGCGCATGCTCGCGCGGTTGATCCGCGAGCAAGTGAAGGCGCTCGGCATCTCGGCGATCGTGGTCACGCACGACGTCGCGCTCGCCGCCGGCGTGGCCGATCGGTTGTTCATGCTGTCACTCGAGAATCGCAAGCTCGAGCAGCTGTTCCCGGATCGCTGGCCGGGTGCGCTCGAAGATGCAGGGCACACCGCGGAGGAGCGCGGGCGCTGGCTCGTCGAGCTCGAGACCACGATGGTCGACCACCTCGAGGCGCACGGTGACAAGCCGCCCCCTGCGGGCACGCCGAAGCCGCGCGGTGTTCTGCGCTCGCTCGCGCGCGTCGCCGAGCCGTTGCTCGCACCGTTTCGGGTCGCGGCAACGTCCGCGATCCGCGCGCCCGTCCAGCTGGTCACGCACCCGCGCGACTTCTTCATCGTTGCTCGGCGAGTCGTCATGCAGACGCTGCTGCGGCCGCTGCCGTTCTACGCGATCGTGTCGACACTGATCGGCTACACGGTGCTGTTCGTCGTGAGCAAGGTCGGCGGCGCAGGCGTGCGGCCTGATGCGCTGTTACGCCAGATCGGCGGCAGCCACGTGATCGCGCTCGCCCCTGCCCTCTCGGCATTGCTGTTCGTCGCTGCGTCGGGCAGCGCGACCAATGCCTGGCTCGGCTCGATGGGGCTGACGAAGCAGACGCTCGCACTCGATGCGCTCGGCGTCGACCGTCGCTCGTATCTGTGGGCACCGGCGTGGCTCGCCGCCGCGCTGTGCTTCCTCGCGGTCGCCGCGCTGTTTGCGCTCGGCATGATCGCCGGTGGCATGCTGGTGTGCCAGTCCTACGGGATCACGAACGCATGGGAGCTACTCACGGGAGACATCCTCGACCCGCGGCCGGAGCGACTGCGCTACACGGTGCGCGCGCTGTTTCTCGTGTGGATCTACGCGTGGGGCATCGCGAGTGATGTCGTCGCCAAGGGCGGCGCGCCCAAGCCCGAGGCCGACAGCGTGACGCGCGGCATGACGTCCAGTGTCGTCGCCTGCACGCTATGGGTCGTGGCGTGGGAGCTGGTCAGCGTGCTCGTGGTGTTCGAGCTGTGAAGGCTATCGCCACGCTCGGCGGCGTCGCGCTGGTCGCGGCGCACTTGATCGCGTTCAACTACCTCGCCGGCAAGAGCCGCGGCAGCGAGCTGACGATCACCGCGCCGCCGCTCGTCGTGCGCCCCTCCACCTCCTCGTCCACAGCCGGGGGGCCTGGTCTCGTGCATCGTACGTGGAGCACGAGCTATCGCGGCGGCTACACGCGCGCGGTCGGCGCCACGCAGCTGATCGGCCCGTTTCAGGATCCCGCGCTCCCCGCGTGCACCGGTCGCGTCGTCGTCGGCCAGAAGATGCTCGACCAGATCGCCGGTGTGATGAAGACCGAGACCGATCACGAGCTCGCCGGCCTGAGCGTGTTTCCGATCGGCGACTACCAGCGGATCCGCTCGCTGACGCTGACGTGGGCGAAAGATCACGTGCTCGTCAAGGCGACGATCGCGTTCAAGCGCGTCGACGTCCCTGTCACCGTGAAGCTCTTTCCCGAGCGCAAGGGCGACTCGCTGAAGTTCCGCATCGTCGCGAAAGCGGACCTCGACTTCAACAACAGTGCGATCCAGTGGGTGAGCGACAAGGTCGGCGCGGGCACGATCGCGACGCGCATCGCGCGCGAGCAGATCGACGACGTGCTCGTCACCACGTTTGCCCCTCCCCCACCGTTCGAGCTGTCGGACGGCCAGACGCTGACGTTCGTCTATTGCGACGGTCCGATCGAGATCGTCGAGAACGCCTACGGCGCCCTGCCGTTCGCGATCAAGATCGCTCACGTCGCCAGTGCACCGGACGTGCTGCCGCCGAAGTTCGCGCGCGGTTCGCGTCCCACGCCGGGTCCCGACACCACGCTCGCGATCGATCTCGACGTCGACGCTCTCGACTCCCTGCTGTACGAGCTGTGGCGCACCGGCTGGCTCGACAAACGCCTCGCGGAGGTTGGGCTCGATCGCCGCTTCAATGCGGATCCGATCGTCACCGAGTACCTGTCGATCCGGATCTCGCCGCTTCGGCTGGCCTTGCCGCCGGTGATCGCGCCCGGCCCCGATGGCACGTTGCAGCTCGCCGCAGATGCGCGGGTCGCGATCACGGACGGCACGCGTACCACCGTCGGTCGCGTGTTTGGCGCGCTCGACTTCAAGATCGCCCCATCCGCCAAGGCCGAGCTACTGCTCGCCGTCGACCTCGGCGCGCTCGAGCTGTCGTGCGAGCGCGACACGACGACGCTCGTGCCTTGCTACGGCGATCTGGTGTCGGCCGTCCGCGACCGGGGCGCCGAGTTTCACGGTGCCCTCACGGAAGCGTTTGCGACGCTACTGACCGACATCTTCGTCAACCGTGCGGTCGGTGCCGAAGGCCTACCGGCGGAGGTCGTGATCGCGCGCGCCGTGCCTGCCATCACGGCGGCAGGCACCCTCCATCTCGACCTGACCGCTAGCTTGCGCCCGCTTCACTAACCCACGGCCGGTGCGGGCTCGCGCGGTGATGGGGTACCATCGCGGCATGCGCGCTGGTTGGGCGGCTGTAGCCGTGCTCGTGAGCTGTGGTGGTGGCGGCAAGCCTGCCGCCGTGGTCAAGCCGATAGAGATGACGGCGCCCGTGAAGAGCAAACCCGCGCCAACAGACAAGCCGGCGTGCATCAAGCAGCCGGAGGAGTCCGCCGCGGTCGCACACCCAAGCGGGGACGAAGAGCGCGTGTCGTTCTGTATCGGTACCGCCGTTGACCAGTGCTTCGAGATCGAGCTCGCGAGTGGCAAGCTGACGACCCTGAGCGGGCAGCCGAAGGGCCAGACGCCGAGCCTCGACGCGCCGGCACATGTCGAGACGACGAATCCCGAGTTCAAAGTCTGCGCCGAGGCGACCGGGTGCAAGACGCTGACGCACCAGGTGTGGCCAGGCGCCGCACCGCTGCGTGCAGCGACCAACGGCACGATCGCAGCGATCATGCTCGGCGATGCCGAGGCGGGTAAGGGTTACGTCGATATCTACGACGTGATGAAGACCAAGAAGCTCGCCACCTTCAAGTACGCGCACGGCGAGTACCGGTGCGGGGATCTCGCGATGCTCGGTGAGACGGTCTACGTCAACGCGACGGTGTGCGCAGGGACGTCGGGGCGCGCTGCCTTGTACACCTCCAAAGGCAAGAAGATCGCAAACGTCGGCGGCAAGGCGGACTTCGGGACGTTCGGGAACTCTTACACGCAGGTCGAGGGTTCGATGTGGGCGTTCCTCGAGGAGAACGGCAATCGCATCGCTCTGCAGGACGTGGCAAAGGGCAAGGTCGTCAAGGCGATCGATGTCGGTGCGCTGTTCGCGGACTCCGGCGCCGAGAAGATGGGCAACCCAGGCGAGTCCGCAGTCGTGCGCCTCGGTAACGGCAAGGTCGCCGTCATTGGCGGGACGCCGGCGAACGGAAGCGTCGCGATCGTGGACCTGACGACCGGTGCGGTGAAGGTCGTGCACGCTGCGATGTGCAACTGAGCATCACCGTGCCTGGGCGCACGCACGAGGTGCCCGCACGCGCACAATCTGATCTGGCGTCTAGGAGTGCACCCGATCTTGCAGTGATGGGGCCCGATGCCCACAACGACAACGCAGGTCGAGCGACAAGGTCGCACCGCCGTTGTCCACGTGCGGGGGGACGTCACCATCCCCACCGCAGGACGGCTTCACGGCACGCTGCGCGGGCTGAACCTGCGGCGCGACGTTCGCAAGTTCGTCGTCGAC
>JAYVWH010000108.1:0-7755 GCA_043786265.1 Kofleriaceae bacterium
GGCTCGGCCAGCGACATCGGCAGCTGGACCGCTTCGGCCTGGGCGTCGGCGAGCGCACAGGGCTCGTCGTCGACCGCATCGCCGTCGCGACGCGCGAGCCTGCGGCGGACCTTGCCCACGATGCGCGTGGCGATCTCCACGTACCGCACCTCCACCGGCGGCACCCGTGGCACCGGCGCCCGCACGAGCTCGATCAACCGGGGCTTTGCGCCGGTGGACGACGACCGCGCCAAGTTGACCGACCAGGCGTGGAGCGAACGTCCATCCACTCCATGCCTACGCGCCCAAGCTCCCAGGCTTAGCCCGGCAGCCTTCGCCGCCCTCACGCACGCGCGCGCATCCCGCGCGTCTTCGATCTTTCGCATCGCCCTCGATCCTCGCCGCTCTCCGCGCCCCAGTCATCCCGGCGTCGTTGATGGGTCACATCGACGAGGCACGTCTCTCCGCCGTGCCCCGTTCCGACAGCTGGATCGCTGCAGAGTATCGATCGATGATTGGAGCCCTCGCGGACATCGGCGCCGAAGAAACGAGGCCGTGAACGGATTGGAAGACGAGACGGGGCTTCCTACTGGAACACGTACACTGCGCCTGAGCGCGGTGCGGCGTTGTAGGCGCCGCGCCGAGACAATAGCGACAGGTGGTTACAGGCGATCGGGACCCGGAGGGTCGAGCAGCCGAGTCCGCACCGTTGCGCACTCGACGAGTGACCGGTCGAGCTTCGCACCGTGCGCGCGCAATTCGCCCACCCAGAACGCAAGCGCGCTAGATACGCGCGACACCTCGGGCAGGATGTCGTCGACGCTGCTCGGCGTGGACCACAACAAACCCAGGGGGCCTACGCTGGGCAGTGAGAGCTGCATCTCCAGGCTCTCGAGCCCGGGGTTGGAGATGATGTCAGCGCACGCGTGCTGAAACTGCCGCAAGCCTTGCTGTGCGCGTGCGATCGCGGCGCGAAGATTGGCGTAAATACCCGACGTGGTGCCGGTCAGGGCATTCCACAAGCCCTCGCCCAAGATCGGATCTTCGTAACCGGCGGTATCGTACGGGTGCAGCTCCCTAACAAGGTCGACGATCTGGCGGAGCTCGTTCTGCACGTAGATGGCGCCTCGGACCGCCTCCGCGGTCTCACGGCACGCCGCGAGAAGCTCGTCGCGCGTTGCGTCCAGCGTATCGAGCTCGTCGTTTATCACGCCGCGTGCTCGCGCCTTCCACTCCACGTCCGCGAGGAGCCCGGCGTACCGGACCTCAGCATCAGCAACCGCAGCCGCTCGCTCGGCGAGATGCGAGAGCTCGAAGTCGATCGCCCGCAGCTCGTCCGCGAGCTCGTCGCATAAGAGTTGCGCAGCCGCGAGGTCCTGCTGCTCGGTCGACAAGGCGGCATGGTTGGCGACCAACCGGCGAAACACACCGCCCACCCCCGTCGTCAGCGCGTCGACGTCCGCCCGCTCGTACTCGCGTACGCGCTCCGCCGCGATCAGCTTGGAGGCAACCGAGGCACGGTCCTCATTCGCGTCTGCGATGCGCCGCTTCACCCATGCGAGCTCGCGCACATCCGCGCGCGCCCGGGCGAGATCCTCTGACAGTCGCATTGTTACCGAGTTTAGCGCTTCGCGTGTCCATGATGCCGAGGCGGAGTCATTCGACCTCAGAGACGAGTACGCGAAGGCTCACGCGCTCGTCGAGGAGATGGGGTCGTTGCCCGACCTGATCGATGCGGGGTTCCTCGCACCGCTCAAGGGGTACCGCATCGCGACAGCGGCCGACCGGACGCGACTGTCGTCGAGCGGCGCGGACTTCGACGACGCTGCGCTCGCCGAGGCAGTCGACATCCAGGAGCGCAATGCACTCGTCGCGCGCTCGATCCAGGAGCTCGCCCGCGATCGCCGCACGATCGCGTTCTGCGTGACCGTGAACCATGCGCGCAACCTGGCGCGCGCGCTCAACCATATCGGTGTCCCGGCCGGCATCGTGCACGGCGAGATGGCAGCGGCGGATCGAGCGCGTGCACTCGCAGAATTTCGCGAGGGGCGCATCCAGGTGCTCGCGAACGTCGCGGTGCTGACGGAAGGCTTCGACGACCCGGGGGTGTCGTGCATCGCGATGGCACGGCCGACGCGGTCGGAGGGGATGTACGCGCAGTGTGTGGGCCGCGGCACGCGGTTGGCGGAGGGGAAGCAAGACTGCTTGATCCTCGATTTCGTCGACGTCTCGGAGCTGAGCCTGTGCACGCTGCCAACGCTGTTCGGCTGCCCGCGCGACTTCGACTTCGCGGGGCAAGACGCGCGCGAAGCTGCGCGGCAGTGGCAGCAAATTCAGCTCGACTATCCCGCACTCGAGCTCGAGACCGGCGCACTCACGCTGCGCGAGATCCAGGATCGCGCGGCGGCCTTCGATCCGCTCACGCTCGAGCTTGACCGTGATGTCCGTGCCATCTCGGCGAACGCCTGGTTCTCGCTCGGGCGTCACGGCGTCGGCCTCCACTACACACGCGCGACACACGTGATCAGCAGCGTCACCGTGCTGACGCGCGGTGCGCGAGGCAAGCGCTGGGAGGTCGCGATCGATGGCCGCGTCCTCGAACGCTTCTCGACACTCGAGGATGCCGTCGAGGCTGTCGACCACGAGATCGAGCAGCGAGGCCGTGCGGCACAAGCATCCGCGCGGCACGACGCGCGGTGGCGGTACGAGCCAGCGCCTGCGGACCTCCTCGCTCGGCTGCGTGCGCGAGAGCGCGTGTCGACGCATGCGGATGCATTGCGCCTGAGCGTGTGGGAATCGGTGACGCGTCGCTGAGCTCGCTACTCAGGTGATGCGCTGAACAAACCGCTGCAGCGCGTCCCAGTAGAGCGGCGACATCGAGACGTCGTTGTGCCCGTGATCCGGGATCACGACGAGCTCCTTGTCGCTCGCACCCGCGGCGGCATGCGCGCGCCTCGCCTCGGCAGGGACAATCATCGTGTCGTCGCCACCGTGCAGTACGAGCAGCGGCAGCCGGCCCTTTGCGAGCTTGCGCTCGGCGTCGAAGGCTGTCCGATCCTTGGCGTCCAGCTCGGCCGATGGCTTGATGCCACGCCGACGAATGAGCGCGCCGAGATCGACGAAGCCACTCTCGATCACGAAGCCGATCACGCCCTCGGGCGAGATCGCGTAGAGCTCCGCCGCGCACGCGCTGCCGAGCGAGCGGCCCATGACGATCAGCGGCGTTGCAATCTCGCGAACCGCTGCGAGCACCCGGTGCGCATCCGCGAGTGTGCTGCGCAACGTGGGCGTGCCGGTGCTGCGCCCGTAGCCCCGATAGTCCATCACCGCGAGGTTTGCGCCGGACCTCGCGAACAGCGGCGCCTGATCGTTGTAGTCAGCCACCACTTCGCCGTTGCCGTGAAACAGCAACACCGTGGGGAGCCCTGTACTCGCGCGGTAGCACCGAACGTGCAGCGTCTCGTCGCCCGCAACCTCGAGCTCACGCGCACCGTCGGGCGGCGCACTGCGATCTTCGCGTGGAAAGAACAAGCGCTCGTTGAACTCGGGTGAATCGAAGAGAGATGTCATGGCTTGGCCTGCGCGGGTGTCAAGTCTAATGCAGTGCGAGCAAGGTCAGACACCAGGTACGACGGTGCGCTACGCTACGGCATGCGTATCGCGTGGATCGGTTGTTTCGTTCTCGCGATGAGTGGCGCACGACATCCAGCGGGGTCGGATCACCAGGCAAGAGCTCCGGGACGGCGATGTGGTCATCGTTGGCGACCCGGACTGCCTGATGCTACAGGTCAAGATAGGGTAACTATTAAGGAAGAAACGTAGGTCGGTTCCCGTATCTAGAAAGCCCGAACCTTTGTCGAGAGGCGCCCCATGTCTGAACAAGAGCTCCAGCATAAGCCCGCGAATGATCAAGCTTCGGAAGCCCCGGTCCAGATGACCGAGGAAGCCGGCGATCAAACCAAGTTCTCCGGGCAGGGCCAGCTTCCCCCGGTCGCGGGTGGAGCGGGTGTCGCTCAGGTGTCCGCATCGGACCGCGGGTACGGCGCCGAGAAGCAGACGCACGCGATCGCCGACCAGGCCGTCGCCGACGGTGGTGGCTCGATGCCGTACGTCGACGAGATCGCGCAGAGCTTTGGCGAGCACGGCGACAAGGTCCGCGGCATCCGGGCGCACACCGGCAAGAACGCGAAGCAAGCGACCGGCGCACTCGGCGCGCAGGCGTTCGCGTACGGCAACGATGTCGCGTTCGCCGACAAGCCGTCGCTACACACCGCGGCCCACGAGGCGGCGCACGTCGTCCAGCAGCACGCCGGCATCGCGACCAAGATGAAGGTCGGCGAGCCCGGCGATGCCCACGAGAAGGAGGCCGATGCGGTCGCCGACCGCGTGGTCGCCGGCCAGTCGGCATCGGATCTACTCCAGCAACACGCCACCAAGGGCGACGGCGGCGGCGAGAAGGCCGTGCAATCAAAGGCGGTGCAGTTCCTCGGCACGCCGCTCGGAGAGAAGCTGCCCGACGGGGCCGAGAAGCCGGCCTGGGGCGAGGACGTCGACCAGCGTCGCTACTCGCGCGAGCAATACGAGCACATGTGGGAAGCCGAGCAGGGCCACAAGCTAGGCGCCGGAGAGAAGTCGACGATCGAGCGTGGCTGCATCGGCATCAGCGCGAACAACATCGCCGGTGGCGGCAACCCACTCGACTTCTCCGAAGCGAACTTCGACAACTTCGACTTCGCTCACAAGTACATGGAGATGAAGAACAAGGAGCTGGCGGAGATGCGCGCGAAGCCGGAGACCGCGCACCTGGCTCCCGCGGGCGGCGAGTACATCCTGTTCGCCAAGCAGTTCTGGTCCAATCAGAAAGACGAGGATGGCGCCAACACCAAGCCCGACGACACCGCGTTCAAGGGGGATCCCAAGACGCACCGCATGGACATGAGCGGCTACCAGTACAAAGCGCAGCCTGGGTTCGTCAACTTCGACTACGGATTCTGGGACGACAACAGCAACGCGTTCTGGCACGCGAATCACATGGAGTACAAGGATCCGGACAAGAAGAAGAAGGACCCGATGAAGGTCTTCCAGAGCACGAAGGAGCACTTCATCGCCGGCTATACCGACTTCGACCGCGTCGTGTTTGGCGTCGCGTTCGCGAAGAACTACGATCCAGGTAAGGCGGCGATCAACTCCCGCGCCGGCCACTGAGGTGCTGATATGAGTCTCGAACAGAACATCGACAAGCAGATCACGATCGAAGGCACGGCTAAAAACGCGATGGCCGGCGCGATCGTGCTGACACCGGATCGCACGCCCGTGTACGTCGACGGGCTCGAACGCTGGGATCGCGCCGTCGACGGCAAGGCGATCAGCGCGAGCGGAACGTTGCGCAGGCGCGGTGGTGACGACGTCGTCGCCGCTAACGGCGAGCAATCCTCGGGCATCACCGGCGATCACTTCGTTCTCGAGCAGCCGACCTGGACCGTCAGCTGATGCGTCTGGCGATCGCGCTGCTGCTGGCAACAGCGTGCAGCCACCCGCCGACGCCGAAGCACGACACCCCCGGCAGCGGTGCCGTGGCCGACGGCAGTGGTTCGGCAGCACCCGTGGCGAAGAAGGAGGCGGTCGTCACCGACGCCGCGACGGCGGCTGCCGCCAAGGGCCTGCTGGCGGCGGCGACCGGCAAGGCCGGCAACGCCAAGCTCGGCGCGGTCGTGATGCTGACCGATCGCCTGCCCGTGTACTGCACCCCGCTCGAGCGCTGGCCCAGCGACGTCAACGGCAAGCAGGTCACCGCGCACGGCAAGCTCGAGCAGACAGACGAATTCGCAGCCGAGGGTAACGGCGCCGGCACTAGCGGCGCGGTCTGGGTTCTCCGCGACTGCAAGTACGACTCGCCGTGACCGTGCGATAGTCGGCGGTATGGGTGCCGAGCCGTACACCGACGTCGCGATGCATGTCCGCGATGAGCTGAAGCGCTGCTGGTTGCGACTCGAGTACCAGATTCGTCTCGGCTGGCGCAAAGAGACCGGACTCGTCGGAGACGACGTCGTGGGCCCCGAGGACATGGGCGGGCTGTTCGCGAACGCCCGCGGCGCCGGGCAGCCGGCCGGCGACGCCGGTGCCGAACAGGTGCTCGAGCAGTGGCTCGCCGCGCACCAGAACACCGAGGCACGCATCCGCGCGACGCTCGACGCCGGTATCAAGTCGCCACTGGTGGACATCATCCGCACGTTCAAGCTGACGCAGCGGCAGTGGGCGACGCTCGTATTCGCCCTCCTCCCCGAGGTCGATACGAACATCGTGCAGGGCTACCGCTACCTGTCCCGCGATCCGAACTGCCGCAGCCTCGATGGCCGCCTGCTCGCGCTGCTCGTCTACGACACCCCACAGACGCGCTCGATGATGGCGCGCGATCTCTCGGCGACCGCGCCGCTGTCGCGGTATCGGCTGCTCGACGTGGGTTCCGGGGGACAGCCCGGCGACTCGCTGATGTTCCGCCGCATCCGCGCGGCGCCGCGGCTGGTCTACCTGCTCGACGGCGGTACGCTCGAGCTCGATCCCGAGCTGGCCGAGCTCGCGGAGGTTCGCTCCGGACCTGCCACCGGGCAGTTTCCGGCGCTGACGATCGAGCGAGCGGCATAGGCGATGCGCAGCAACGACATCGTGCTCGCGGTGCAAGGCAAGCGCGGCCTCGGCAAGAAGCTACTGCTGCAGATGGCGGCCGCGCACTGGAACCAGCGGCTGGTCGTGATCGATTCCAAGCGCCTCTCCCACCAGCACCCGCAGATCCAGCAGATGACCGTGCGTTCGCTCGCGCGCGCGCGAGCTCCTGCTGCTCGATGCGCTACCCGCATTCGTCGATGTCGATGACTCCACCGTAATCGGCGAGGACCGCGATGCGATGCCCGCGTTCTTTGACCTGTTTCTCGACGAGTGGGAAGGCCCCCTCGCGATCACGATCAACCGCGAACGCATGCCGCGCATGCATCAGCGTCCACTCGTTCACCTCACGCTCGAGGTCCCGTCGCTGCAAGTGCGCGCGTCGATGTGGCAGCAGGTGGTGCCGTCGCTGACCACCGTGGATGCCGACGGTCTTGCGGGCCGGTTCGCGATTCCGGGCGGCGTGATCGTCGCGGCCGCGCAGGCCGCCGAGGCCGGGCGCATGCCCGAGTCTCCGCCGCCGGCCGCGACCGATCTCGACTTCGCGGTCGCCGCGCAGCTGCACCAGCGCATCTCGCGCATGGGCAAGAAGCTGCCGACGCCGTTCGGCCTCGAGGACCTGATCGTCGACGAGGACACACGCGCGGCGCTCATCGAGATCGGCGCGGCCGCCAAGGAGCGCCGCAAGATCCGCGACCAGTTCAAGCTCCGCGGGGCGCAGGGCATCAGCGTCCTGTTCTCGGGCCACCCGGGTGTTGGCAAGACGATGTCGGGCACCGTGCTCGCGAAGCGGCTCGGCCTCGACATCTACGAGATCGATCTGTCGCAGGTCGTGTCGAAGTGGCTCGGCGAGACCGAGAAGAACCTATCGGACGTCTTCGATGCCGCGGAGCCTGGCCACGTCGTCTTGCTGTTCAACGAGGCCGACTCGCTGTTCGGCAAGCGCACGAGCGACGTCAAGAGCAGCAATGATCGCTACGCGAACATGGAGACCAACTACCTGCTCCAGCGTCTCGAGCGGTTCAACGGTCTGACCGTCCTGACGACGAACCTGACCGGCGCGATCGATCCCGCGTTCAAGCGCCGCTTCACGTACGACGTCTACTTCACGTTCCC
>JAYVWH010000109.1:0-3825 GCA_043786265.1 Kofleriaceae bacterium
GCGAACGGGTCCCTTGTGGACAAGTGAGCCCGATCGATCGACGAGCGAGCGAGCTTGCGAGCGACGCGAGCTCCCTAGGGCGAACGGGTCCCTTGTGGCCGAACGCTACCTTGTCGGGCCCGCAGATGATCGCCTGCGAAGCTCGACGTCGCGACCAGCATGGCGAGCGCGGCGACGATCAGCGCCCCGGTCGGAACCCACATCGCCGTGTACAGCGACGTGTGATCGGAGACCAGCCCGATGACGTACGACGCCGACGACGTCCCGAGCAAGTGCATCGTGAAGATCACGAGCCCCTGTGCGGCAACGGCCTGATGCGGCGGAGCGAGGTCGTCGACCGAGGCCGCGGTCGGCGCGTGGTACCAGCTGAAGAAGAAGAAGTTCGCGGTGCCCGCCACCACGAGCAGCACACCGGCGCTGGCCTGCAGGCTGATGATCGTGCAAGGAATCGCGAGGGTCATGCCGATGACGATCGTCCACAGCCGACCCGCGACGTACTTCGCACGCAGTCGATCGGCCACGCGCCCACCGACGATGATGCCGGCCACTGCGCCGACCATCGCGACCGACAGCACGGTGGTCGCGTCTGCCTTCGTCATGCCCTTGTCGCGCTGCAGGAAGTCGAGCAGCCAAGCATTGAAACCGCCCGCCGCGAACGCCATTGCGGTCGACGATGCGATCAGCCAGCGCAGCGTCCGGATGCGAAGTAGCGAGCGACCTTCGTCGAAAAACAGACCCGCGAGCTTGAGGATGTAGCGCCACAGCGGCATCGATTCGCGCTGAGCCGGATTCGCGGGCACCGGTAGCGCGAGCACGCCGAGCGCGAGTAGCACCGTCGGCACCGCGAGCACGACGACCACCGCCGGGAAGCCGACGCCGAGACCTGCACCAAATCCGAGCAGCCCGCCGAACAAGAGGCCGAGGTTGAACAGCGCCATCCGGCTCGCCTTGCGCGGGCCTTCGTAGAGCTGACTGAGGATCGAGTTGGCGACCGGCACGACCGCCGCGGTCCCAAACCCGACGGCAGCACGTGACACCGCGAGCTCTGTCATGTTCGACGCGAGCGCACCAAGCGCGCTGGCGATCGCGGCGAACACGAGGCCCAGTGCGATCACCTTGCGGCGATCGTAGCGATCACCGGCCCACCCGAACGGCAGCGTCGCGATCGCGTGCGGCACGAGGAACGCCGTGGTGAGCAGGCCGAGCGCCTGATCGCTCACATGAAACTTGCTGCGCAGCTCGGGATACACACCGAATAGCCCGTTGCGCACCGCGTACGCGACGAGGTTCGTGATCGCGAGGACGGTGAGGATCTGCGGCCCGCGCTGGCTGCGCATCCACAGCGAATCGCGCGGCGACGGCTCTCCCAGATCGTGTTGCGAGTCGGGGCCGCCGCTTTTCGTCATGGTGCGTTGTCGCCGGTCGCGCCCGATTCCTGGACACGCACGTCGTACTTCGCCGTCGCGGTCGCGGCAGCGTCGGGATCCTTCACGCGCAGGACGACCTTGGCGCCCGCGGGCACCAGCGCCGAGACCTTCTCGAGCACGCCCTTGCCGCCCTTGTTCGCACTCGCGACCGATTTGCCGTCGACGAGTAGCTCGCCCTGCAGGTCGATCTCCGACGGTGTATCGATCTCGAAATCGACCGTTCGTGCGGTGTTCGCGGGCGCAAGCGTGAAGCAGTCGACATCGCCGGGGGTCCAGCTCGCGTGCACAGTCGTACGATCGGCAGCGATCATCTGCGGTTTGTCGGCGTTGTCGTTGGGCTCGAGCTCGGGATCGGGACCGAGCGGCGCCGCCGTCGCGTGCAGCGTGTAGGCAGTCTCGGGATTGCTGCGGTCTGCGCGCACGGTCAGGTAGTAGAACGGTGGCGCGCCCTCGGGCACGACCGGAAGCATGTTCTCGAGCCACAGCGCCTGCCCGCGCGGCGCCTTGCGCGATGCGAGGACCGTTCCCACACCGTCGGTGACCTCGAGCTCGAGCGCGATGCCCTCGATCGCACTGACCTGGATGTCGAGCGCGTTCTTCTCCGATAGCGTCTCGACCGAGAGCTTCCAGACATCCTTGTCGCCGGACCAGCCAACGAAGCCAACCGCGTTGTCGGTGACGATCAGATCGTTCGCGGTCCCGCGATCGTCGTCGGGCTCGCGCTCCCCTCCGACAGGAATTGGCACCAGCTGTGCCGTGAGCTCGTAGGTGGGCGCGCTCCCCGCCGGCGCTGCCTCGGCCTCGGTGGCCGCTGCCGCGCCCTTCTTGCTCTTCACCGCCTTGGGCTTCTTCTTGGGCACCTGCCGTACGACGAGCGTGTAACGGCCGGGCGTGACGCCGGCATTGGGGATGCCTTCTTTGACGCGAGCTCCCGGACGGTCCGACTTGCCGAGCGACGTCCCCGTGCCATCGAGCAGCTCGAGCGACAGGTCGACACCCTCGATGCCCGCCAGCGAGACTTGCAGTACGCCTGATTTGTCGATGTCGAGGCGGTAGTAATCGGCGTCGGTCTCGGGCTCGATCTTGCCGCGCCCGGTCCCACCGAGCGCGACGGGCGTGGCGACGTCCTCGCCATCGTTAGGCTCGATCTCGTCGGCGAGGACCCCGGTGCCGGCACCCCCACCGGGCAGCTGTGCCTGCGTGATCATCTCGACGGGCGCCGCGTTACCGGTGCGCTTGGTCTTCGTGCTGCCACCGCGGCACCCCCCGGAGGCAACAGAGACCGCGACCATCAACGCGACCCACGTCTTCATGTGACCTTCGACTTCTCCGCGAGCCCGGCGAGGAACTCTGCCGAGGAAACGACCTGGCCTGCCACTTTGATTTCACCCCTCATCTTGAAGATCTTGCCCTTGCGCAGCGGCACGACCTCGATGATGAGCTGATCGCCGGGGACCACGGCCTTGCGGAACTTCACGGCGTCGATCGCCATGAACAGCATGACGTGCGTCGTCGGGTCGAACGTGATGACTTTGGACGCCAGGATGCCGCCAGCCTGGGCCATCGCCTCGATCTGGAGCACGCCGGGCATCACCGGGACGCCCGGGAAGTGGCCCTGGAAGTGCGGCTCGTTGAACGAGACGTTCTTCAGTGCGACGATCTTATCCTCGGTGAGCTCGAGAACGCGGTCGATGAGGAGAAACGGGTAGCGGTGCGGCAGAAGCCCGAGGATCTGCTCGGCCTTCATCACAGGAGGGGACTCCATCCCCGCCTCTATATCCCAGGGGACCCGCTCGGGC
The DNA here is from genome assembly GCA_043786265.1 of Kofleriaceae bacterium. GTDB lineage: Bacteria > Myxococcota_A > Polyangia > Haliangiales > Haliangiaceae > JABFXX01. Next base: position 3,227 of record JAYVWH010000109.1, read on the forward strand.
TAGGGTGCGCGCAGCGCTCGAAGACCTCGGGGCTGGCTAGCTTCGCTAGCCCCCGTGCTCGCGCGTCGCTCCCCTGCCTCGCTTGTCACGCGACTTACTTCATCTCGGCGTTGAGCTTGGCCGTGAGATCGACTGACTTGTCGGCCCACACGACGGCTTCGCGGTCGAGGATGACGTTGACGCCCTCGGCCTTCGCGATCGCCTCGATCTTCGGGCTCGCGAGCTTGAGCAAGTCCTGGATGAGCTTGGTGCGCTCACCGGCGAGGTCGCGCTCGAGCTTGACGTAGACTTGCTGCAGCTCGACGAAGCGCTTCTCGAGCTCCTGCCGCTTGGCCGTGTAGACCTCGGGCTTGAGAACGGCCTTCTGCTTGTCGAGGTCGGCGTCGGCCTTCTTGAGGTCTTCCTGCTTCTTGTCGAGCTCGACTTGTTTGACCTTGCGCGCCTTCTCGAACGCATCGTTCGCGCGCTTGCCGGCGGCCGTCGTCGACAGCGTGCTGTCGAGATCGATGACGCCGATCTTCGGAGCGGGAACAGCGCTGGTGGCCATGCCCGCGAGCAGCGGGCTGACCATCAGACCAAGACCAAGACAGGCAAGTGCA
>JAYVWH010000110.1:0-3408 GCA_043786265.1 Kofleriaceae bacterium
TTCGGCGGCTATGGCGACGGCACCGGCGCGATGTGGACGCGGTTCTCCGACCACGTCGATTCAGCGTGCGTGATCGACACCGGTGTCGCGGTCGGCGCCGCAATCGAGACGTTTACGATGCTTACCGTCTGGCTCGACGCAACGCTGGGACGCTCGTGACCACGCCGGACGAATCGCGCGCCTGCGACATGGAGCCGATCCACGTCCCCGGTGCCGTCCAACCCCACGGCGTGCTCGTCGTCCTCGACACGCATCGCTTTGAGATCCTGCAGGTAAGCGCGAATGCGGCGGACCTTTTTGGCGTGCCCCCGGCGGACGCGCTCCGCCGGCCGCTCGCGGCGCTGGTCGGCGCCAGCGCCGATAAACTGCTCGGCGCGGTGCGCGCGGCCCGCACCACCCTCGGCGAGCCGCTCCTCGCGGATGTGAACGGATCGCTGTTCGACGTGCGCGCGCACTACCACCAGGGCGTCGCGATCGTCGAGTTCGAGCAGCACGACCCTGCCGCCGCGGGGATTGACGCCGCCCTCCGGAGCGCCCTCTCGCGTCTACAGAGACCAAGCAGCGTGGCGGAGGTGTGTCGCATCGCCGTCGAAGAGATCCGGAAAATCACCGGCTTCGACCGGGTCCTGCTCTACCGCTTCGACGTCGACGGCCATGGCGACGTGATCGAAGAAGCGCGGGCGGTCGACGTGGACACCTACCGGGGCCTTCGATTCCCCGCGTCGGACATCCCGCGGCAGGCGCGCGAGATGTACTTGCTCAACTGGCTCCGTCTGATACCCGACGCCGGATACACGCCGGTCCCGCTCGTCCCCGAGCTGCGCCCGGATACAGGCGCGCCGCTCGACATGTCGTTCTCCACGCTGCGCAGCGTCTCGCCGGTGCACCTCGAATACCTGCAGAACATGGGCGTTGGCGCGTCGATGAGCATCTCGCTGGTGCGAGCGGAGACGCTCTGGGGGCTCGTCGCCTGCCACCACCGGCACCCTCGCCACGTTAGCTTCGCGGCGCGTTCGGCGTGCGAGGTCATCGGACGCGTGGTGTCGTTGCAGATCGCGGCGCTCGACGAAATCGAGGCATTGACTCTACGCAATGCGCTGCAAGGCTACGAGGCCAAGCTCGTCGACGCGATGCGCGAGGCGCAAGAAGACCCGGCGAGTGGGCTCGTGCAGCGAGGCGACGCGCTGCTCGCGCTCGTCGGAGCGAGCGGCGCCGCAGTGTGCGCTGCGGGCGGCATTCGGACGGTGGGCACGACCCCCACGACGGCGCAAATCTCGGCGCTCGTCACGTGGCTCGCCAAGGAAGGCTCGTCGGGCGTCCTTCATACCGACGCGCTCGCGGAGCGGCACCCGCCGGCGGTCGACTACGCCCACATCGCGAGCGGGCTGCTCGCGGTGGTTCTCCCGGGGGGCGCGCTCTCCCACGTGCTGTGGTTTCGTCCGGAGCTCGTGCGGACCGTCACGTGGGCGGGCGATCCCACCAAGACGCTGGAGGTGAGCGACGGCGATGTTCGCTACCACCCGCGGCACTCGTTCAATGCGTGGATGCAAGTCGTGCGTGCGCGGGCGCGCCCCTGGCGAGTCGCCGAGATCGAGGCCGGAGAGGGCCTCCGGAGGCGCGCGATCGAGCTCGATCTCGGCAAGCAGATCGCGCGAGCCGAGCAGGCTGTGCGCCTCCGTGACGAGATGGTCGCCGTGCTGTCGCACGATCTAAAGAATCCTCTCAACGTCCTTCACCTCTCGGCAGCCATGCTCCGCGGGCACGTCGGGTCGGACGCCCGCGCCGAGAGCACGCTTGCGCTCATCCAGCGCGCGGTCGACCGGATGAACCTGCTCGTCCTCAGTCTGCTCGATCTCGCGAAAATCGAGGCAGGCCGCTTCGAAGTTTCGCCGCAGCCGTACCAGGCGAGTCGGCTCGTCTTCGACGCGTTCGTGATTCTCGCGCCGATCGCGGAGTCGAAGGGCGTGCGCCTTTCCTGCATCGAGAGCGACGCATGGGTCGACGCGGATGTAGAGCGCGTCTTCCAGGTGCTCTCCAACCTTATCGGCAACGCGATCAAGTTCACCCCTTCGGGCGGCGCCGTCACCATCGGCATCCGCACAGATGAGGACATGGTCTGCTTTGCCATTAAGGACACCGGGCCCGGGATCGACGGCCTCGAGCTTGCGCACATCTTCGACCGCTACTGGCAGGCGCGTCGGGTGCGCAGCGCTGGGTCGGGGCTCGGGCTCTACATCGCCAAGGGGATCGTCGAAGCGCACGGCGGGCTGATCTGGGCCAACAGCACCGTCGGCGCCGGAGCGACATTCTGCTTCACTCTGCCAGCGACTGCCCTCCGCGCTCCGGTGGAAGCGGCGCGGTAGGTGGTCGCGCGAACAGACCTCCGGGGAGTCTTCCCGGCGGGTTGGGGCGTTTCGAGCCGCCCGGCGTCCACTGGAGCACGCGTCGTTTACCTCGAACGGCTCCTCGCGTGTTCGCGCAACGACTCGAGCTCGGCTCGGAGATACTATTCGTGCGTGCCCAACCCCTTCCGATTGGTTGGGAAGATGCTCGGGCTCAACTGAGCTCACAAACCGACCACCTCGCTCGCGATCACGTAATCCGGGTCGCCTTCGGCAACGCTGGCCAAGGTGTCGTGTGCGGCGGGGCCCATCGCCTGCAGGATTCTTTGGCCCTCGCCAACGGGAGCGGCCGAGGAGCAGTGGGACGCACGGTTCGGCGCTCGTCGTCGGATGCCGCCTGTGTGCCGGTCTCGTGGGCTGAACCGGACTAGGACGCACCGCGATGGTCACTCGGATACTCGCGCTTTGGGAGCGGCTCAGCGGGCTGGGGGTGAGCGGTGCTCACGCGCGGAAAATCCGTCTCTCGAATCAGAGCTCGTAGAAGACCTCAGCACTGAGGCCAAGGGCCTCGGCCTGCGCCCGTAGCGTTGTAGCTTCGAGTTCATCCCAGATCGGCACGACGTCGCGCCAACTCAGGCCGCGGATGCTCGAAAGAACATCCGATGCGGAGATCTGCGTCAGAGCCGGCACGAGCTGGCGGAGTTTCATCGCGGTATCGAGGCCTGCGGGCATCGGCCACGTCAGGCGGCCGCGAAACCGATGACCCGCCACGACCTTCTCAACAAAACTGTAGGTTTCCTGTTCGTGATGGCCGCACCCAGTGCAGGTGCTCTCCGACCAACCGTTATCGAGCCGAGGCTCACCTTCGCCGTACGCAGCATCTCTTCGAACGCGCCCACGAAGCTACTGGTTGAGCGTGGCGCCAGCGCGGCATCATCCGGCGGGGTCAGGGCTCAGCAGAGCGCCGCGGGTTGACCGTCGTTATTCGAAAACGTAGGATTTTGTGAAGAGGCGAATGTGTCGAAGGAAACTCAAATCTCGGCTCCCATCTCGGAAAGCACCCGGC
>JAYVWH010000111.1:0-4676 GCA_043786265.1 Kofleriaceae bacterium
CCCGGCGGCAGCTCGGGATCGAGCAGGCGAACCTCGCGAGCGAAGTCGAGGCGGTCCTTGACGTCGAACGAGTTGAAGTGCGCCGCACCGCGAATGACGATCAGCCGCCCGCGCGAGCCGTTTTTCTCGACGAACGGCCACGCGAGCGCGAGCGGCACATCTGCATCGACCACCGGACCTAGATCTTTTGGCGGCCGCAGGCGCTCGAGCCGCACGCGATCCTCATCGGAGAGCGTGGCCTGCAGCGCTTCGTCGCCGATCAGCGCGTCGATCTCGCGCAGCACGACGAGCTTCTTGTCCTGGTCGGGCGGAATTGCATCGTCGAGGCTGCGGGCGTCGCGCATCCAGCGCTTCTCGGGCGGCCGAGCCTCGTCGGCGGCGCGTAGCTTCGCGATCAGCGGCGCGACTTGCTCGCGCTTGTCGAGTGCGATCACGATCTGGTAGGCCTGCCCCGACAACATCGATTTGTTGTCGAACGCGCCGCGGATCTTCGCGTCGATCACGCGCGTGCCCTGGATGTTGGCAGTCGTCGACTGCAGATCGCGCCAGTCCTTCGTGAAGGGATCGCGCACGATGTAGAGGACGCTGATCACGGTCGCGATCAGCGCGATCACGATCCCGATGCCGATCACGATCGGATAGCGCCGCTCGCTCGGGATCAAGCGCGACAGGTAGACGCTGAGTGCGGGCTGCTTGCCTTGCTTGACCCAGCCTCGCCGCGCCATCGCGAACAGTAGCGCGGGCAGCACGGTGTACGCGGTGAACCAGGTGAGCAGCATACCGACGCCGGCGATCGCCCCGAACTGGCGGAACCCGCGGAAGTCGGTGACAAGCAATGAGGTGTACGCGGCAGCCGCCGTCGCCACCGCAGCGATCGTGCCGCGCAACGTGGTCGAGAGTGCGACCGGCAGTGCCGCACGCGGATCGAGTCCAGAGCGCATCTCTTCGAGGTAGCGCGCCGCAAAGATCATCCCGGCGTTGATGCCGTTGCCGATCACGATCGCGAACAGAAACGCGGTCATCACGTTGAGGTGACCTACCGTGGCGGACGCGACAGCGAACGTCGCGCTCACACCCACGGCGAGCGCCCACAGGATCGCGAGCACGATGCGGCCGGTGCGGTAGTAGAGCAGCAGGCCCGCCGCGACGAGGACCAGTGTCAGCACCGCGGCGGTCGTCATGCCCTCGAGCACCGAGTCGTGCTCGTACATCGACACGGTGATGTTGCCGGACAGACCGTAGAGCACGCCCTTCCCTACTTCGACGTTCGTCGCTTCGATCGCGTGCTTGACCGCGCCGATCAGCTGGTTCGCCTTGTGCGCATCCGACGCGGCGAACGTCGTCTGCAGCACGAGCAGCTGGAACCAGCCGTCCTTGCTGACGCGCAGCTCTGGATGGTTCGCCTTCTGCTCGAGCTCGCTGAGTTGCTTGTCGAGATCGTCGAACCGATCGGTTGGCGTCTCGGTGTCGTCGAGCTGGATGTAGAGAGGGTTGGCTTCGAGCTTGCCCTTGTCGATCCGGTCGCGCAGCGCATCGCGCGCCGCGGTCAGGTCTTCGAGCTTGGCCCACAGAAACCGGTGGTCCCACGCGTAGCGGTTGGTCGCGCCGTCATCGGCAGTGAACTGCGCGACGAGGTCTGGGCGCAGCGTCGCGAGCTTGATGGCGAGCACTTCACCGGCCCGGGCGCGTAGCTTGGTGTCGGCCGACTCCAGCAGGACCTGCACGGTGCCGAATGGCCGGGCGCGTTCCTGAATCGAGTGCAGATCTCGAACGCTGCGCTCCTGAGGCGGCAACAGATTGGTGAGGCTCGCCTCGACCTTCATCCGACTCGCGAGGTAACCGCCCAGCAGTGCGACCACCAGGGACAGGACGAGCAACCCGTTGCGGTGCTTGTCGAGCCAGTGCGCGAAGCGTTCGGCAGGTTGTCCGCCCACGAAGCCGCTCTCATAGCCTTGTCGGCACGCAAACGCCAGCCACCTCAGCGAACTGCGCTATAAGGCCGCAGATGCGCGGTGGCCCTTCCGAAGGGTGGATCTTGGCGGGAACGCTCGATGGAGTGCTCGCCTATCCGTCGCTCACTGATGACGTCGCCGGGATGCCTTACGTCCTGCGCCTCGCGTGCGACCTGGTGCATGCCGGGTGCACGACGATCCATGTCGTGTGGAGTAGTGACCTGCCGCCACCGACGATCACCGCGGTCACGGGCGACGAGCGACTCAAGGGTGCGTTGCTCGACGTCGTGACCGAGGCGCCCGCTGGCGACCAGAGCACCCCGATTGCAATCGTCCGCGCCGATCGCGTGTACCACCGCGACATTCCAAAGCAGGTCGCCGCCGCGTGGCGTACGACCGAAGCGGACGTCGCAGTGCTAGCGGGCAGCGATGCATACGTGATCACGAATCGTGCACGTGCTCGCGTGATCGCGGCCGCTGCACGCGAGCCTGGTGGGATCGCCGCCGCGCTCGCAGGTCCCGACCAGGTCGAGGGCACCCCGCCCTATCTGTCGTTCACGACCGCGGCCAAGGACCGGCGAGGTCTGCGCCGCGCGGAACGGAGGCTCGTGTGGTCACTGCGCAAGGCCGCCGATGGCATCGCGTCGAAGTGGGTCAACCGTCATCTGTCGCTGCCGATCTCGTGGCTGCTGATGCGCACGCCGGTGCACCCGAATCACGTGACGATCTTCTGCTTCTGCCTCGCGCTGGCCGGCGGGATCGTGATCGCGCGGGGTGGCTACACGGCTGCGGTGATCGGGATGCTGCTCGTCAACCTCGGGTCGATCGTCGACGGCGTCGATGGCGAGATTGCGCGGCTCAAGTTCCGGTTCTCGCGCCTCGGCCAGTGGCTCGACACGATGGCCGATGACTTCGCGAACATCGCGTACATCACTGGCATCGCACTCAATCTCAAGGCCAGCGGGGTGACATGGGCGTTTCCGTTCGCGATGTTCGTGCTCGCCTGCTTCGTCTACACGCAGTCGACCCAGTACTACCTGATCGCGCGCGTCTACAAGTCGGGTGACCTCGCCGCGATTCCGTGGGCCTATCAAAGCCACGACTTCCTCACTGCACGCGACGTCGGCCTCAAGGTGACGATCGCGAAGATGATGAAGCGCGACTTCGTGCTCACCGTGTTCGTCGTCCTCGCGATCTGCGGCACGCTGACGCCGATCCTGATCGGCTTCTCGCTGGGCTGCCTGTCGTTCACCGCCGTGTTCACCGTCCAGCTCCTACGCAATCTCGGTTCGATCCGGCGCGCGCGGGCGTCATGAATCACGAGCGGCTCCAGCGTATCCGCAACTTTCAGAGCCAGGACTGGTACCCGGCACTGATCATCCGGCCGCTCACGATCGGCATCATGCTGATCATCGCGGACTGGAAGGTCCTCACGCCGAACCGGCTCACGACGATCGCGAATCTGACGAAGCTCGCCGGCACGTACCTGCTCCTCCACCGCGATCACTGGGTCGCGTCGGTGATCTTGCTCCAGCTCGGCATCTTGTTCGATCACCTCGACGGGACGATGGCGCGCTACCGCCGTACGTTCACGAAGCTCGGCTCGTACTACGACAAGGTCAGCGACATGATCACGTGGTGCCTGATCGTGGTCGTGCTGGGCTGGCAGGCCTACGCACAGAGTGGCAAGGCCTACTTCATCGTGCTCGGCGCCGCGAGCGTCATCGCGCTCAACCTGCGCGGCTACATGAAGTGGCTATCTCAGGCAGAAACCGAACGTATCCGCTGGTTCGAGGCGCGCAAGGATCCCACCAGCGCCATCGCGAAGCACACCGCGCCGATCGTGATCAAGCCGCCACCCGTTCGCACGCCACGCGACTGGGCGGTGTGGTTCGCGAAGAAGCTGCTGATGGTGTTTGCGTTCGAGGAGATGGACCTGTGGTTCTGGCTCGGCCTCGCGATGTTGATCGATCGGATCGATCTCGTGCTGTGGCTGATGGCGATCACCCAGGTGCCATTGATGCTCGTGATGGTGGTCGTGCGCGCGGTGTGGATGGATCGGGCCGACAAGCAGTTACAGGCGCTCGACGCGGGCCCCGGATAGCCACCTTCGGGTCTCGCTCGAAAGTAGAGCACCCGCCCGTGTAATTTTCGTCGAAGCGCGAGCAGTGTAGCGGTGAGTGATGAGCTCCATCGCCTCGCTATGGAAACACCGTGGCTACCACTCGCGCGCTGCGTTTCACGAAACGCAGCACACCCTGTCGCTGATCGAGCCCGTCCTGCGGGCCGGAGATTCCGTCCTCGATATCGGATGCGGCTCGGCCTACGTGACGTGGGAGCTGTCACAGCGTCACACGGGTACCGTCCGCGCCGTCGATATCGTCGATAGCCGGCGCAAGGAGCTACCGCACTTCGAGCTGTTCGACGGCATCCGTATCCCTGCGCCGGATCAGAGCTGCGATGTGGTGCTGCTCAACTTCGTGCTGCATCACGTGCCCGATGCGACCAAGCCGGAGCTCGTCCCAGCGTGCGGCTGCGCGGACCATCACCGTATGACTTGATGCAGCTGGATAGCTGCGGTACCTGCATCGCATGCCATCTGGCGTGTTCGACCCCGCCGAGTACCACTCGAAGAGTGCGTTCACCGATACGTTCAATACGCTCTCGCTCGTCGAGCCGGTGCTTCGCAATGGAGACACCGTGCTCGATGTCGGTTGCGGCTCA
>JAYVWH010000112.1:0-3267 GCA_043786265.1 Kofleriaceae bacterium
GATCTCCGCTCAGGTCGAGCCCGAGCCCGAGCCCGATCTCTTCACCATCGCCGTGATTGCGGCCAGCAGCAATGCCCCCATCACGACCCGATGTCGTGCACCCATCCCGAAACGATGGCACGCGAGAATCAGAAACGCGGGACGACATCGCGCGGCGTGAGGTCGCCGTCGAACACGTGGAGCGCTGGGCCGCGCATCAACACGTTGGTCATGCCCTTCTCGACGGTGATGGCGAGGATGCCGCCAGGTAGTCGGACGGCGACCTCCGTGCCCTCCTCGGCACGGCCGGTCAGAATCGCGGCGACGACCGTCGCGCAGGCACCGGTTCCGCACGCGAGCGTCAGCCCGCTCCCACGCTCCCACACGACGAGCTCGATCTCGCGCGGCGAGATCACGTGCGCGAACTCTGCATTGGTACGGCGCGGGAAGCGCGCGTGGTTCTCGACGAGCGGGCCGATAGTCTCCGCGAGCCGGCGCGCTTCGTCCTTACCGACGAACGTGACCGCGTGCGGGTTCCCCATCGACACCGCGGTGAACGTACGCGTCGGGAAGCCCGCGATCTCGAGCGGCTGCTCGATGCAGCGCTCGCCGGCGGGACCGGTCATCGGGATCTCCGCAAAGGTCAGCCGTGGTGCACCCATCTCGACGGTGACCGACTGTGCGGCAGAGCCGGCGGTTGCGATCGCAAGGGACGGCTCTGCCGGCCCGCGCAGCGGCACCGCAAGCGGCACGGAGTGGATCGCACACACGAGGCGGCCCGCGCCCGTATCGATCACGATGCGGTTCCTATGCACGCCGCCCCGATCGAACAGCTCCTTCGCTACACAGCGAATGCCGTTGCCGCACATCTCGGCTTCGCTGCCGTCGGCGTTGAGCACTCGCATGCGCGCATCGGCACCGGCATCACCCGGCAACACCGCGAGCACCCCGTCGCCACCGACGCCGAACTGGCGATCGCACAGCGCGCGTACGACCGCGGGGTCCTGCGCAGCAGCAGCATCGTCGGCGGGCGCGGCGCGCAGATCGACGACGAGAAAGTCATTCCCCAGGCCGTGATACTTCGCGAAGCGCATCCCGGGACCCTACCGTCTCAGCGGCCCGATCGGTAGATCAGGGACGCTGCGGCTGCTGCGGGTAGTACGGCTGCTGCGGCTGTTGCGGCTGTTGCTGCTGCGGGTAGTACGGCTGCTGCGGGCGCTGCTGCTGCTGCGGATACGGCTGCTGCTGCGGGTACGGCTGCTGTTGCGGATAACCGCCATACTGCTGACCACCGTAGGGCTGGCCACCGTACTGGCCCTGCTGCGGATACGGCTGCCCACCGTACGAGGGCTGGGCGCCCGTAGCCTGCCGCCAACCGTTCCACTCACCGACGCGATCACGCTTGTCGCTCCACCAACGCCCCGAGTACTGACGTCCGGTCTGTTCGAACACGAGGTAGCCCTCGCCGGTCAGTGGCGGTTGGCCCGGTTCGTCCCAGTGAAACTGCAGCACGTTGCCACGGAGGTTTCCCGAGAAGTAGCCGATCACCTCGGCGCCCTGGCGCTGATACGTCCAGATGCCCTGGACCGCACCGGCCTGCAGACCGCCCTTGCCGTTGTCAGCCTCGATCTTCACCGCGCCAAACGTCGAGCGCCACAGACCGAGCGCGCGCGCCGGCTCCATGTCGCGCGGCGGCGGCGGGCTCGTCGTGCTGTTCTGCGGCTGACCGCCCGGACTGTTGCTGCTGTTCGAGGTCGCGGACCCCGCTGCGGCCAGACATGCGGCGGCGACCAGGAGTACCCGAGCGACATTGCCGAGCTTCATCGTTGGCAGTATAGCGCCGACGGGATGGCTCGCAGGGGGCTCGTGTGCCTCGGGGCATTGTCTAATCCTGGCAACCTGATAGTGTCCCTTCGCGTTCAGTGCGGTTATCCACAGTGTGTGGCACTCACGGAAAGCGGGCCCATAGCTCAGTTGGTTAGAGCGGCCGGCTCATAACCGGTGGGTCCCTGGTTCAAGTCCAGGTGGGCCCACGACGGGACCTGACAAGTAGCGAAAGGTTGTCCTAGTGCGCGATCAGCTGTTGAACCTTCTCGAGCTCCAGACGTGCGACGTCAAAGTCCGCGAGCTCGATAGCGCTGCGAAACAGCTCCCCGCAAAGCTCGATCCGCTCCGCCGCGATCTCGCCAAGCTCCAGGGCATGATCGACGCCGAGCGCACCAAGCTCGCGGAGACCGAAGCCTGGCGCAAAGGTCAGCAGGACATGATCGACCGCGAGCGCGAAGCGTTCAGGCTCGCGCAGAGCAAGCTGCAGGCGTCCAAGAACACGAAGGAGTTCTCGGCCGCGAGCCGCGAGGTCGAGAACAAGCGCAAGTCGATCCAGGATCGCGAGACCGAGCTGAAGAAGGTCGTCGAAGCGATGACCGCGCAAAACACCGCGCTCGCGTCGCGCGATGCCGACGTGCAGAAGCTACGTGACGAGCTGGCGGCCGGCGAAGCGGCGATGGCCGATCAGGTCAACACGCTCAACTCCAACCTCGCCGAGGCCGTCGCGCTGCGCGACACCGCTCGCGGCAAGGTCGACAAGAACTGGGTCAAGACCTACGACACGCTTGCTGCCAAGCGCGGCTACGCGGTCGCGCCGGTCATCAAGGGCACGTGCAAGGGATGCCACATGACGCTGCCGCCGCAGCTCAACAATATCCTCGCGCGGATGGAGTCGATCGAGATGTGCCCGCGCTGCGGCCGCATCGTGTATCGCCAGGAGATGCTCGCGCCGAAGACCGAGACGCCGCCCGCCGAAGGGGCGTAGTCATCTGATGTCGACGTAGAGGTCGACGTCCTCGGTGTAGTCGGTGGCGTCAACGGTGAGCTTTGTCTTGACCAGCAGCCGGCGAGGACGAGCGCCAGGAGAAGGACCTTCGTCACGACTCGAGCCTCTCCGCTAGGGCGAATAGACGATCGCGTCGCGTGTCGATGATGTTGGCGGCTGCACGAGCGAGCGCGGCGACCGGCTTCGCGGGCTGCGCGGCAATGAATGATGCCGCATCCCCTGCCCCCGCCCACCAGCGCTTCGCCATCTCGACGCCCTTCATCACCGCGGCCTCGCCGACCGTGGCGTTAAGGAACGCGCCGACCGGCGACGGCTTGGTGTCGAAACTCGACTCGCTCGCGCGCCCCTCGGCGAGGAGACGCTGTAGCGGCGGGTCGAGGTCCTTGGCCGATCCGAGATATGGCAGATAGCTCTCGATTCGCTTCGCATCAGTGCGCGCGGTCTTGCCGCCGCCC
>JAYVWH010000113.1:0-2340 GCA_043786265.1 Kofleriaceae bacterium
GCTGCGGTGCGTGGCGCTGCGATGTGGGCGCTCGGTCGGATCGCTGATACCAGCAGCGAGCAGACGCTGCTCGCGGCCTTCTCCGACGACGACGCGACGATCCACGAGCGCGCCGCCGCGGGTCTGTTGCGTCTCGGTACACCTGCGGCACTCGCGCAGGCGATCAAGTTCGTCTCGGGCGATGGTGACGACATGGCGCGCGGTGCGCTCGCCGCGGCGATCCACGTCCCACCCGCGCACGCGGAGAAGCTCACGCCACTGATCGACGCTGCACTCGCCAAGACCGACGCAGATGATCCGGCGTTCGAGTCGCTCGTGCGCATCAAGCTCGCCACCCACGTCTCGCAGGGTGCGGCGGGGAGCAACATAGACATCGACGCGGAGATCTCGGCGATGTTCCCGAGCTTCCAGCAGCTGACCAAGCTGCAAGGCATCGACGGGCTCGTGAAGAGCCTGCGCACGGCGGAGTCGTTGTTTCACACCACCGGCGGCAATCCCGACGCGGATCTGTCCCCGCCGATCACGCTGTGGGCGAAGGTCCTCGAGAACTACGTGCACGCGTGGCTCGGCCCGCGGATGGCGACGCTGCAGCGCGACCCGGCGACGCTGTTCGATTACGTCGATCGCGTGATCGGTGGCAGCTGGAACGGGTTCGCGCGCTGGGTCGAACCGAAATGGAAGGATCCGTTCGAGGTCGGCGGCGCCAAAGTCGATCTGCCACTGCGCTCGATCCCCAATGCCGTGCGCGAGCTGCAGGAGCGCAAGCGCAAGCGCCTCGACTCCCCGCTGTCGGTCACGGAGTGGGCGCGCCTGATGGTGATGTTCGCGGTCGACCACCCGTCGTCGGGATTCCGAAATTTGTTCAAGCTCGGCGGGAAGTCTGGTGAGCGTACGATCGCGCTCGCGCACCGGCTGCACGCGCTCGCTGCCGTCCGCAACCTCGTCACGCACCGCGCGAATGCAGGTGCGGCGACGCTCAACGCGTTCCGGCGCGCTTACTACACGGCGTTCGAAGATATCGTCGCGCTCGCTTAGTCAACGATCGAGAAGCTCTCCATCAGCTTGGCGCGGAAGGTCGCCATCTGTGGATCGGCGTTGTCGAGAGTGAGGGTCCCGGCGTCGTTGTCGATCGTGGCGAAGTCGATCGCTTCGATGGCGTGTCCGAAATCGATCCGCAGGCCGAGCGTGGACACCGCCGGTGGGCGGAGCGTCTCGTCGATTGCGAGCGTGACCGAGAAGGGCATGTCGTCGGTGATCAGGTACTCGTAGTCGGTCGTGCCGACCCGCGCATGGCCACGCAGCTCGATCGATGGGCCGGCAACGTGGCCATCGACGAGCAGGGACAGCTGCGAATACACCCCGCTCGGCGCATCGGGAAACGCGAGGTCGGATGGCCTGGTGACATCGTCCCAGCGCAGCGCGAACGCGCCCGCGGTGGTCCGCGGATCGCCCGGTGCGGCATCACCGACGACGCGCAGGCGATCGAACGCAAACGTCGCGACCTCGACTGTCAGTCCGTCGCTCACCATCGCGGGCCACGTTGCGGGGAGCGTCGACCACGCGACGACGAGCCCACCGCCGGCCGCAGCGTCACTGCCCGGCAGCGACACCTCGTCGCCACAGGCGGCGAGGAGCCCGGCGAATACGACGCACCGGAACGGCCCTCTCATGCGCGAAAATGGTAAGCCAGACTTGAAAGCGCTGCACGATCTTTGAGCTGTGCACGATACGTACAAGATGGCCACCGAGATCCAGACGCAGGAAGCAGGCACTGCATTCGCGGTCGCTGGTGGTGCGCACGCCTACCTCGTCATTCACATCGAAGGCGAGGAACGGTCGCGGGTCGTCGATTTGCCCGAGAGTGTGGATGTCACATTCGGCCGCTCGCGCGGTGCGACGGTGCATGTCGAGAGCGAGAAGGTCTCGCGCATGCACGCGAAGATCACGCGCAAGGGCGAAGAGCTCACGGTCGAAGACCTTGGCTCGCGCAACGGTACGCGCGTGAACGGCGACAAGATCGAAGGCGTCGTCCGAATCACAGCGGGTGACGAGGTCTCGATCGGTCCGATCGTCGCGGTCGTCGGCATGACGAGCGGTCCGCGCCGTGCGTCACCGATCGCCGATGACATGCGCGGTGAAGCGCGCCTCGTGGCCGAGGTCGATCGCGCGATGCGCTACCACCGTCCGCTCACGATCGGTCTCGTTCGCATCGCGAACGATGCCGTGGTCGATGCGATGGCGCGCTCGCTGCGCGCGATGGACCTGATGGCCGAGGACGCGGGTGACGACTACCTCGTGATCCTGCCCGAGCTCGATCCCACCGAAGGCGCCACGGCGATG
>JAYVWH010000114.1:0-15198 GCA_043786265.1 Kofleriaceae bacterium
GCCTTGACCGGCTCGAGGTCGGCCCAGCTCGCCGCGTAGCTGGTTGCGAGCGGTGAGGCGTGCGCGGCCTGGGCAACGCAGATGCGCGGCCGGCGCGTGATCATGCCGAGCGACAGCAACATCTCGAAGCCGGCACCGAGCGCGGACACGTTGCCGAGGTTGCCGCCGGGGATGATGACCCAGTCCGGAACATTCCAGCCGAGCTGCTGGGCGATCTCGATCGCGACGGTCTTCTGTCCTTCGAGTCGCAGCGAGTTCATCGAGTTCGCGAGGTAGACACCCTCGCGGGTCGCGAGCTCCTGAACGATGCGCATGCAGCCATCGAAGTCGGTGTCGATCGCGAGCACGAGCGAGCCCATCGCCAGCGGCTGTACGAGCTGCGCCGTCGAGATCTTGCCGCGCGGCAGGATCACGACGGAGCGAATTCCGGCGGCCGCAGCGTAGGCGGCGAGCGCTGCGGACGTGTCACCCGTCGACGCGCACGCGATCGCGCGCAGTGGCTGGCCGTCCTTGATCATCTGGTTGACCATCGAGACGAGCACGGTCATCCCGAGGTCCTTGAACGAGCCCGAGTGCGAGGTGCCGCACTGCTTGATGCGCACGTCACCGAGGCCAAGCTCGCGCGCATAGCTCGGCACGCGCGCCAGGTGCGTGACGCCTTCGAGCATCGACACGATATTCTCGGTGCGCAGCTGCGGTGCGACCCACTCGTGCTTGCCCCACACACCGGACCCGTACGGCTCGTCGACGGAGCGCCACCGCTCGGAGAACAGCTGTTGCCACTGCGCTGCACTGCGCGCGCGAAGCGCGGCCATATCGTGGACGACCTCGAGTAGCTCGCCGCACGCCGGGCAGCGATAGATCACCTGGTCGAGCGGGTACGCGCCCGCGCACCCCGCGATGCAGCGAAACTGCGCCGTGAACATGCGCGCACTGTAGCGCGCCGGCGGCCCTCAGCCTTTCGGCTTGGCCTTGATCACGACCTGGTTGTCTTTGACGACCACCGAGAAGTCGACGCCCGCGGATTTGTACTGCTCCATGATTTTCGGGGCGCTCTGATTGATCGTGCGGAGCAGCTTCTCGCGGCTGGACGCATCGACCTTCTCGCCGACCGCTTCCTTGGCCTTGACGTAATTGGCGTGCAGCGCGTTGACGTCGGCCTCGGTCATGCCCGGCGGCGGCTTCATCGCGGGCGGTGGCGTCGTCGGACGCCCCGGCGACATCCCTTGCGTCGGCGTCGGGCGAGGCGGCAGTGTCGACGGGCGGGCGACGGGCGGCGGCACGCGCGGGATTGCCTGCGTCACTGGCTGGGTCACCGGCTTTTCGGGGCGCGGAAACGGGCCATTCATCGACTCGACCGACGTCGGACCGGACTGCGCCGCCGAGCCAGGTGCGATCGGATTGGGGCGGCTCGCCTGCGACGGCGCCGGACGTGGAACGCCCTGGATTCCAGGTGGCGCCGGGACGCGCGGGATCCCGGCGTTCGTACCCGGGGCCGGGACCCGGGGTGCACCGGCGGTGGTCGGGGCAGGCACCCGCGGGATCGCGGTGGCGGCCGGCTCGGTAGTCCGTGGAATGCGTGGAAGCAGCGACGTCTGGTCGATCGGCCCCGCTGTCACCGGCTGGGGCACCGTCGCGTTGGGTGTCGTCGGAACGCGGGGAATTGCGGTGGTCGGCTGGGTGGTCGGCACGGGTGGTGTGCGCAGCGACATCCCGGGCACCGCGCCTGGCGGGGTCTTGGGGAGCGGGCGTGTGATCGCCTGCGTCGAGCCGGGGTCCGGACGCGGCTCTGCGCGCGGCGGCGCGGCGGGCGCAGGTGCGGACTTCGATTTCGGTGCGTCGTCATCGAAGGCGGCAAAGAACGAGTCGAAGTCGAGATCCCCGTCGTCCTCGGCGAGCACGTGCGCGCCGGCCTGCGTCTTGAGCTCGCGGCGCAGGATGCTCGGCTCGTTGATCATCGCCGCGACCTCGTCGACGTCGGGCGGGAACTCTGGCGCAACGCTCTCGCCGGTCCGTTCCTCATCGACCAAATTGCGACGCTTCGCGATCGCGATCGCGGCATCGCGATCGCGGACCACCTGGTCGCGCATCCGCTTCGGCATCTTCGCGAGGATCTCCTCGGGAATGTCCGAGCCGTTTCGCGCGGCATCGCGGCCGACCTTGGCGAGGTTGCGGAGGTACGTGCCGTTCTCGATCTGGCGCAGCGTGCGACGCCAGTACGAGTTATACGAGCCGAACTTCTGCTGCATCGTCGCGAGCCGGTAGCGCAGGCCGGTGTTGCGCATCTGCATCTGTTGCAGGTCGCGCAGCTTGCGCTCGATGTCGGCGTGGATGAACTGGGGCGCCTGCTTCTGGATGCCGAGGAAGTACTGCTCGTAGAGCGTCTTCAGACGATCCATTGTCATATCGACCGCATCGAGCAGCTCGGTGAGCTCCTTCGTCGATAGTTCCGGGTTGGTCTTCGAAGCCACCTACATACAGGATAGCAGCTCTGCTATAGCGTCGGGGCCCGACGTGTCGGTCCTGTATTTTCTCTTGCTCGTCGGTGTCCTCGTGGTCATCCACGAGCTTGGCCACTTCGCCGCGGCCAAGCTGCTGGACGTCAAGGTCCTGCGATTCTCGTTCGGCTACGGCCGCCCGCTCGTGCGCGCCACCATCGGCGAGACCGAATACCAGGTCGCTGTGTTCCCGCTCGGCGGCTACGTTCGCATCCTCGGGATCGAGGGGGAGAGCACGACCAAGGCCGATGCCGGACGCAGCTTTGCGGCCCGTCCCCTGTGGCAGCGCGTCGTGATCGTCCTCGCGGGACCGGCAGCGAATCTGATCCTGCCCGTCATCATCTACTTCGTGTTCTTCGCAGGCCACACGATGCTGCCGGCGGCGGTGATCGGGGATGTCCTCGACGGCGGTGCTGCGGCGCGCGCGGGGATCGAGCCCGGTGACCACGTCCTCACGGTCAACGGACGCGGCATGCGCTACTGGGAGGACATCGAGCACGCCGTCCGTAGCGCCCCGGGCAAGGAGCTCGAGCTACGAATCTCGCGCAACGGCAAGGAGTTCGAGCGCTACCTCACGCCCGTCGAGGACACCGTGCGCCAGCGCGACGGCCGCGTCTCGCGGCAGGGCCGCGTCGGGATCACACACGCACCGTTTGTCCCGCTCGTCGGCGTGATCGATGCGCAGTCGCCGGCAGCACGCGCGGGGCTCGCGACCGCCGATCTGATCATCTCCGTCGACGGCCAGCCGGTACGCAACTGGAACGACGTCAAGCACCACATCGGCCGCATCGCGCGACGCACGAGCATCGTGTACTTCCGTGGCACCGAGATTCCGGGCATCCCGCAGATCCAGCTGCTCGCCCCGGGCTTTGCCGATCTCGTCCCCGAGACGCAGATCGATCCGACGCTGAACCGGCAGACCTATACCGGCCTCGAGCACGCGGAGATGTTCATCGCGCACGTCGATCCGGGCTCGCCCGCCGACGGCGCCGGCCTCAAACCGGGCGACTTGATCGTCGCGCTCGACGACAAGCCAGTCTTGCACTGGCTCGATCTCGACCAGCGCCTGCAGGGAGATCCGAACAAGACCTACAAGGTGACCTGGAAGCGCGCTTCAACGAGCGGCACGCCGGAGACGCTGTCAGCCGAGCTGACCCAGGTACAGCGCAAGGAGCTCGACGACTACGGCCACACACTCACGCGGCTGGTGTTTGGCGCCGGCAACGACGTCGACCGCGGCAGCGGCGCGATGATTCCGATCGAAGGCCGCTTCGGTTACGCACTGTCAAAGGCAGCCGAGCGCACCGGCGACACGATCAGCACGATGGTCACGGGCTTCGTTCAGATCGTCAGCGGTGATACGCCGAGCGATGCGATCGGCGGGCCGCTCATGATGTATCGCGCGGCGAGCGTGTCGGGCAATCAGGGCTGGGACACGTTCCTCCTCATGATCGCGCTCATCAGCGTCAACCTGGGCCTGATCAACCTGCTGCCGATTCCAATGCTCGACGGGGGCCACCTGCTCGTGTTTGCCGTCGAGGGCGCGATGCGACGGCCACTGTCGGTGCGCGCACGGACGCGCATCCAGCAGGCCGGCCTCGCACTGATCCTGTTGATCGTCGCCCTCGCGTCGCGCAACGACGTGATCCGGTTCCTCGGATGAACGTCCTCGGCATCGACACCTCGACCGTGACGATCTCGGTCGCGATCCTGCGCGACGGGGCCGTTGCCGGCCAGCGTACCGACCTGGTCGAGCGCAATCGCACCGGTCTGCTCACGGTGATCGATGCGCTGTTTGCGGACGTCGGTCTGAGCCCCACCGACATCGATGCCGTCGCGGTCGGGGCCGGCCCCGGCTCCTTCACGGGGCTGCGCATCGGGATGGCGACCGCGAAGGGAATCGCTTTCGCGATCGGCCGACCGCTGTGGGCAGTGTCCTCGCTCGCAGCGCTCGCACACGCGGCGCTCGCACCCGACGATGCGGGCACGGTCGTGGCCGTGCTAGACGCGCGCCGTGGCGAGGTCTATGCCGGCGCATACCGGCGCGTAGGTGCAAGCGTAATCCTCGTCGGTGAAGAGCACGTTTTCGCGCCCGCTCGCGCGACGACGCTCGCTCCCGACGCTCGCTATACCGGCGATGCCGCCGCCGTACATCCCGAGCTCGCCGCGCTCGCCGGGTCTTGGGGAACGACGCCCACCGCGCGTGCTGTTGCCGAGCTCGCGATCGCGGGCGACCACACGAACGTTCTCGTCGGAGGCGTGCCGACGTACGTTCGGCCGTCGGAGGCCGAGGTCAAGTATCCCGACGGTGTGCCGGGCGCCCTGCGCAAACGGTAATTCGCGTCACATGATGACAGCGTTGCCGTGACCCCGATCCGGGGGTATCGTCGAGGTAACTGGTTAGGTCGGAGGACGCTTGAGCACAAACGTGGGTCCGAAGGAATCACTGCTCGAAGAACTAACTGCCGAACATCGCCGCCTCGACGAGCTGCTCCAGCAGCTGGAGCGCCGGCGGGCCCTGACTCCCACGGACCGGCTCGAGATCTCGAAGCTCAAAAAGCAGAAGCTGCTCACCAAAGATCGCATCGCGCGCCTCGCGCCGGTCTAGAGCCCTTCCCCGGAATTGATCCGGGCTCTACGTAGGGGTAGGGGTAGGGAACAATGACGCGGCGAAGCCGCGCACCGAACTAGGCAGTTGGTCTGGCCTGCGCCAGACTTCGCTCATGCAGTTCACGCCCGAGCAGCTCGAGAAGATGCGGGCCATCGGCCTGCGCCTCGATCGCACCGGCACGTTCTGGCACGAGGGCACGACCGTCTCGCATCCGCGTCTGCGCCAAGCGCTCCTTCGCTGGCTCGATGTTCGCGACGACGGCAAGGACATCGTGCGCCTCGACGACAAGCGCTACGCCCATGTCGACGTCGAGGACGCTCACCTGCGCGCGCTGTCCGCACGCTGGGAGGGCGACCACTGCCGGGTGCTGTGGGACGACGATCAAGAAGAAGAGCTCGACTACGCGTCGCTGCGACAGACCGACGATCACGCGTTCTACGCGAAGGCGCGCGGCAAGCTGCGCGGACGGATCGCGGGCGCCGCGCATCACGCGGTCGCCGAGCGCGTGGTCGAGGTGGGCGATGGCGGCTTCGCACTCGCAGCCGCGGGCGCGCAGTGGCCGATCGCGAATGCCGCCTAGCGGTACAGGCCGTTGTGCTTTGCGGTCGTGAACGGCTCGTACGAGATCGGCCATGGTACAGCGGTCGCCGCACCATCAGGCTCGGCGCGGATCGAGAGCGCCATCGGCGTCACGTTGCGGTAACGCGACTCGGCCGGTAGATCGGCGTTGTCCTTGCCACCGGCAGAGAACAGCGTGTAGAGCCGGAGGTCCCCGACCTTGAAGTTGGTGTGGAAGCCGGCATCGACCTGCTCGTGGCCCCGGATCAGCGTGTGACAGCCGATGCGCTCCATGAACGCGCGGAACTGCTCGCGACCGAAGCTGAACCGCGGCGTCTGGCGCTGCAGCTCGATCGGGACGAAGTCGGCCTGCGCCGGGTCGCTCCACATCATCTCGAACCGGATCACCGGATCGCCGAGGCTGGTGAAATCGCGGAACCGGTCCGAGATGGTGTCATCGCGCGGGATGCCCGCGTGCACGAACAGGATGCGGTCGAAGATGAACGCCGATGGCATTGCATCGAACAGGTGCTTGTACGCCTCGACGATCTCGAGCGGCGCGACCTCGGCGAGGCCGGTCGTGGCCTCCGCGGGACTGACCATGCTGACGATGCCAGCACCGTGACGCATGAGCAGCTCGTGATTTCCACGCAACATGATCACGTGCTCGGGGAATCGCACCAGCAGCTGCAGTGCGGCACGCGTGACGCCTTCGAAGCCAAATCGGCCACGATCGATGTAGTCACCGAGCAGGACCAGCTTGACGTCGGGGTTGTTCGCCGGGTCGCGCTGGTACCGCTCGACGCGATCGATGAAGCCGGACTGCAGCAGCGCCGCCTTGAACGCCGAGTAGCAGCCGTGCAGATCGCCGAGCACGACAAGCTCCGTCGGCACGTCGGGCCGCGCGACATAGACGTTACCGTCGAGCAAGCGCGTGCCGGGCGGCAGCTGATCTATATCGGTGACACCTGTGAGCCGACCGTTTCCACGCGCGCGCTGGCGCTCCCACGCGAGGATGGCCTGGAAGATCAGATCGTAGTCGCGGCCGAGCTGCGCGTGGCGCGCGGCGTGGTCGCTCGCGTAGCGCTGCTCGATCACGTCGAGTAACGGATGCGACTTGGCCTCGAGCTTGAGTGCGCGCGGCGCGTCGAGGCGCAGCACGTGCGACGGGGGGATAGGGGCGCGCTGCGGCGCCGGCACCGGCAGCTGCGGTGGAGCGTGAAAGTGACCGAACAGCTCGTTGTGGAGCTCGGCCTCCTCGGCGCTGATCGTGCCGTCGGTTGCGGTGACCGCGGCAAGCAGCTCCAGCGCGACCTTCTGATCGGCGGGCGGGAAACCGCGGAACAAACCGACGGCGCGAACCTTGAGCCGCGTGCGAACAAACGTGTTGTCGCCGCTCGCTATGACTTCGCTCGCAAGTGCGCCGATCTCATCGTGGAGTTGCTGGTAGGCGGTGTCGACGTGCTTGCGCCACGCGGTGCCCTCGTCCGGCGTCCGCGCCATGTGCTGGACTAACCGATCGATGTAGCGCCGGATGAACGCCTCTTCGTCTTGATGCAGCCCGCCGTCGATGTAGCCGATCGTCAGCAAGAGGTCGATGACGGCAACGACATGCGCGCCTTGGTCCACGGCCGCAGCGTATCACCCGGACCGACGCGTCAGCTTGCCGGGGCGGACTTGATGACAGCGACGATCTCGTCGTCGGTCAACACGCGATTGCCACGCTTGGCCGCGCCCAGAACAGCCGCCACGCGCTCGGGGGTGGCGTCGTAGCCGCGCTTCTTCAGCCAGTAGACGACGTTCGACTCACCGGAGTAGTGACCGACCTCGATCTCCTGCTCCTTGCCGAACATGCCGGCCGGGACGCCCGAGTAGATCCGATCGGCGAGCCACTCGTTGCCCTTCTTCTCGGCCTTGATGATCGCGGCGGCGTGGACACCGGTCGCGGTGCGGAACGCGTCGGAACCTGCGAGTGGGTACTGCGGGTGGATCGGCACGCGCGTTGCCTGCGAGGCGACCTTGCACCACAGCACGAGCTTGGTCAGGTCGTGCTCCGGCAGCTCACCGAGGAGCTTGAGGTTCAGCATGATCTGATCGAGAGCGGCGTTACCGACGCGCTCGCCGATTCCCAGGGCGGTGCCGTGGATGCGATCGGCGCCGTACTCGATCGCGAAGATCGAGTTGACGACACCAAAGCCGCGATCGTTGTGACCGTGCCAGTCGATGCCGACGTCGGGACGACCGCATCCGTCCAGGACATTGCGGGTGAACTTGAGGAGGTTGCGAATGCCGTCCGGCGTCGCGTGACCGACGGTGTCACACACGATCAGGCGGGCCGCCCCGTGCTCGACCGCATTCGTGAACAGCTTGGTCAGCACCTCGGGACGCGAGCGCGTCGTGTCCTCAGTGACGTAGGCGACGGGAAGGTTGTACTTGCGGCCGAGGTCGATCGCATCGGCCGAGAGCTTCATCATCTTCGCGAGGTCCCAGTCCTCTGCGTACTGACGGATCGGCGAGCTGCCGATGAAGCACAGGATCTCGATCTCGATGCCGACCTTCTGGGAGATGTCGACGATCGCCTGCACGTCGTCCTGGTGGGTACGGGCCGCGCACGACGCTTTGATCTTCAGCTTGGCGTCGCGAATGTGCTCGGCGATCGTCGTCACGTCCTCGACCGCGCGCTTGCCGGCACCGGGAAGTCCGATGTCCATCGTGTCGATGCCGAGCTCGTTCGCGAGGTCGACGAGGCGGAGCTTGTCGTCGATCGCTGGGTCGACAACCGACGGAGACTGGATGCCGTCGCGCAGTGTCTCGTCGAGGAACTGGATGCGGCGCTTCGGGGACAGGCGCGCGACCTTCTCGGTCGAGTTCCAGTCATAGATCAGCTCGTTGTCGTCGGGAATCTTCGTCATGGGCAGCCTTACATTACGGAATGCATGATCAGCATCAGCACGGCCGTCGCGCCGATGATGATCGCGAGAAGCATGAACCAACCGAGCACGAGCGCGGCCGCGGCCAGACCGACACCGACGAGCCACAACCCCCACGCACTTTCGCGCCGCGTCATCGACACGATCGATGCTGCGGCAGTCAGCGCGAAGCCGGGGACGGTGACGCGATAATCGGGCGTCGACCACATCGGGTCGTTGACGATCGCAGCGGTCGCGAAGGCGACGATGCCGAGCACGAGCGCGATGATCCCCGCGGGCCGCTGGCCCAGCCACTCCCCGGCCGACGTCGGGACGTCACGCAGGTGCTCGGGCTTGGGGAGCGGCCGGTCGTCCATGTCGCGTATATCCCACGGAGAATGGCCGCCGCCAAGCGAAGATCAGCCGCGTGCCAGGCCGAGCTCTCGACGCAGCCTGACGTGCGGCGCCGAGAACGCAAACTCGATCAGATCTTTGTCGAGCTCCCCCATGTCCTTGGCGCCCGCAAACGCGGCCGGGACATCGGCACAGATCAGAACCCCGATGCGATCGGCGGTGCGCGACAGCGAGCGCGCCCACGCCGACAGATTGAGGCCGCCACCTGCGCGCGACAGGATCCGCAGCGCCGCGGCGCGGGCCTGCGCGCGTGCATCGGGTGACAGCAGCGCGAGCGCCTCTTCGGCGCGGGCCGCCAGGGGCTCGTCCTTGCCGAGGTCGTTCCCCGCGGCCTCACGCACGACGGCGAGCACGACCGCCTTGAGCACGCGTCCGGGTCGCGACGCACCGACCGCACGCCCCGGCCACAGAAAGGTCATCGCGCGCGACAGCCGGAACACGAGATCCGGCCGCTCGGGGGCGGTCAGCGCTTCATCCCCCGCCGCGAGCACCGGTGGATCGCAAGCGACAACGTGGATCTGGTAGCCGAGCTCGCTCTTCGCATAGACCGGTGTGGTCGCGCCAACACCGAGCAGCTCGCCGAGACGGCCACGCACCTTCGCAAACACGCGCGGCAGCTGCGCCTCGGGGACAAGTTGACCACCATCGAGGTCACTATCGGCGAGCGTCATTGGTGCGACGGCGTGAACCGCAGGCGCGACCAGCTCGAGGAGCGCACCCAGCTCGACCGCATCATCACGATGACGGATCAAGGACCATTGGTCTCGCGTCAAGGCGCTGGTCGGCAACGCGACCGTGCGCGGACGCTGCTTGTCGTAGAGCGCTCCCATCGCATCGTCGCCGGTGGCGAGCGCGACCATCGTCGAGGCCGCGAGGAAGGCGGCATCGATGTGACCGGCGGCGACATTGTTATTGACGAGCGCTGCACCGGTGCTCGCATCGCCGAGCGCCTCGCGCCAGCCGGCACGCGGCGGCTCCTGCTCGTTGCGACGGTGATGATGCGTGCGTGCATCGAGCGCCTGCACGTCGGGATGATCCGGCGCGAGCTTCTTGGCATTCGCGATCGCCGCCGCGCCGGCCTGCGGATCGTCGAGGTGCTCGATGTAGAGCCGGGCGAGGCGTGTCCACGCGTTGACCTCCGCGGCCCCGCCGCTGCCGCGCAGCCGGAACAGCAGGCGCTTCAGGATGCGTTCGAGCCGGCGCAGCTCGCCACGCGCGATCATCAAGGCTTCGATCGTGGCGATTGCCTCGACGCGCGATGGATCGAGGTCGAGCGCGCGCTCGAGGTGGAAGATCGCACCGGCGTCGTCGACGCGCAGCGTGGCGTCGATGCGGCCCTTGTATTCGTGGGCGGTCGGATGGTCGGGATTGATCGACAGCGCCGTGTTCAGGTGATCGAGCGCCGCGAGCGCACCGTCGGCGCCGGTGTTCTGTTGCTGGCCCTGCTGGAACATCGCCCAGCCGAGCCCGGCGTGATAGTCGGCCTCGCCAGGCGACCGATTGACCACCGTCTTCAGCAACAGGATCGCCTGCGGCCACTGCTGCTTGACGATCAGCTCCTCCGCCATGCGGAAGTTGAGCTCGGTGTCGATCGCCGGCGGCCCTTGCACCAGCTCGCCACCCGCGAGCTCGCGGTTGTACGCGTGGCGCTTCGTCGCATCGAGCAGCACGCTACGCGCCGTCGCGTAGGCGGCGATGATCTGCTCGAGCTTCTGCCGGAGCTGCGGCTCGGACACGCCCGCCGTTCTCTTCTCGAGCATCACGAGCTTGAGCTCGTGCGCCGCCTCGATGTCATCGGCGTCGGCATCGCGCTCGATCAGCAAGATCGCGTAGTGATCCGCGCCTTGAATCCGCTGATGCTCGGCCGTGATCGCCTGCTTGGCACCGAGCGCCTTCGCGCGCTGAACACTCGCGTTCTCGAGCTGGTCGATCGAAACGCCCCCGGAGTCCTCGTTACGGATCTCGACGAGGTCACCGTACTCGAGCGGCTCGAGAGCGACTGCCGGATCGATCTCGATGGGATTCTCATGCCCGCCCTTCGTCTGCTCGTCGAACAGCATGTCGTAGAGCTCGGCGCCCTCCTCGCCTTCCGGCGGATCGTCGTCCCGCACCGGGGCGACGCCGAGCAACGTCTGCTTGCTCGGTGCACCGGCACCCATGCCGATCTGCGCGCCTTTGGCGACGAGTGCGTCGCACATCAGCAGCGCATCGATCGCCGTGCGCGCCTGAATGCGGTCGCCGATCGCCTTCTCTACTTCGATGATCGGCCCACCCGCGGACAAAATCGCGAGCGCGCGCTCCCCGAACGATTTCTTGAGCTCGTGGCGCAGGCGCCTGCCGCGCTCCGTCAGCTCGAAGCTCATGCCATCCAGGCGGGACAGCCTGCCGAGGTCGTCGACGGCAGTCTCGCGAAGCCCGCCGAGCACGACGTCGATCATGCGCAGCTGCATGCCCGCGATCGGCTCCATCGACTCCTCGAACCGCCACGCGCCTTGCGGCCAGCGCAGTGCTTGGACGAGCTTGTGGCGCGCCTGCTTGCCGAGTTGCTCGATCAGCTGCGCGACCGTGAGCGCCTGGATCGCGACCAGCGCCTCGCCGAGCTTGCACCCGACCGTGGTTGCCCGCGAGACCCCGGCACGGTGGTGCTCTTCGGTGATCACGCCGCTCGTGACGAGGAAGTGACCGAGCGTCTCGTCGCGCGGCGTCGACGCCGTGCTCACCGGGTTGCCGTTTAGCAGATCGATTTGCTTGGATACCCGGCCACGGCGGAGCGTGAGCCGGCCGGTAACAATATCCTCGTGAAGATCGAGGAGCACCGCGGGCAAAGGCCGCATGGCGAGCTCCCCCGAGCGCGACTGCATGGATTGGAAATATTAGCTCAGCTACTCGGCCACGTGACAGGCGGCCCGGCTCCCGTTCGACAGAACACGAAGCGCCGGAATTTCTTTGAAACAGGCGTACGGTTTGTCCTTGACGGGACAGCGGGGATGAAACGCACATCCGGGCGGTGGACGCAGCGGGCTGGGCACGTCGCCCTGCAGGATGATGCGCTCGCGCTTGGCCGCCGCGCCCCCGGTCACGCGCGGGACCGACGACAGCAGCGCCTGCGTGTAGGGGTGTTTCGGAGCGCGATAGAGCGTCTTGGCCTCGGCGAGCTCGACGATGCGACCGAGATACATGACCGCGACCCGGTCGGACACGTGCTGCACGATCTTGAGGTCGTGGGAGATGAACAGGTAGGTCAGGTCCTCCGCCGCCTGGAGATCCTGCAGCAGATTGACGATCTGGGCCTGGATCGACACGTCGAGTGCGCTGATCGGTTCGTCACACACGATGAACCGCGGCTTGACGGCGAGCGCGCGCGCGATCCCCACACGCTGGCGCTGGCCGCCGGAGAACTCGTGTGGGTAGCGGCGGGCTGCATCCTCGCGCAGCCCGACCTTCGTCAGCAACTCGAGCACGCGCGCCTCGCGCTCCTGCTTCGTCGCGGCGAGGCCGTGGATCACCAGCGGTTCTGCGATCGCCGCACCGATGGTCATGCGCGGGTTGAGCGACGCGTACGGGTCCTGGAAGATCATCTGCATCTTCCGGCGCAGTGGCCGCAGCGACCGCTGCCGTGCGTGCGTGATATCGACCCCGTCGAGCGCGATCGTTCCGCCGCTCGGCTCGTACAGCCGCAGTAATGTCCGACCGAGTGTCGACTTGCCGCAGCCCGATTCTCCGACGAGCCCGACGGTCTCACCGGGCTGGATCTCGAGGTCGACCTCGGTCACGGCACGCACGACGTCGGTCTTGCCCCAGCCCTTCTTGATCGGGAAGTGCATCGACAGCTTGTGCGCGGAGACGAGCGCGCTCACGGCGTGGGCTCCGGTACCGGAAAGTGACACCGCACGAGCGACGCGCCGAGCTGTACGAGCGCGGGCTCCTCGTCGCGGCACTTCTGCTGAACGGCGGGACAGCGATCGGCGAACTTGCAGCCCGCGGGCAGATCCCACAGCGCGGGCACCATGCCGGGGATCTCCTGGAGGCGCTCCTGGTCCGCCTCGCCGTACGCCGGCACGCTGCGCAGCAGGCCGGCCGTGTAGTGATGACGCGGCGCCGCGAACACGATGTCCGTCGCAGCTCTTTCGACCACGCGCCCCGCGTACATCACAGCGACCTCGTCGCAGGTCTCGGCGACCACACCGAGGTCGTGCGTGATGAGGAGGATGCTCATGCCGAGCTCGCGCTGCAAAGACTTGAGTAGCTCGAGGATCTGCGCCTGGATCGTGACGTCGAGCGCGGTGGTCGGCTCGTCGGCGATCAGCAAGTCTGGCTTGCACGCGAGCGCCATCGCGATCATCACGCGCTGACGCATGCCGCCCGACATCTGGTGCGGGAAGTTGTCGACGCGCTCCTCGGGTGCCGGGATCCCGACCAGGCGAAACATCTCGACCGCGATCTTCCGTGCCTCGGCCTTCGACTTGCCCTGATGCAGCCGCACCGCCTCACCGACCTGATCGCCGACGGTGTAGACCGGATTGAGCGAAGTCATCGGTTCCTGAAAGATCATCGCGATCCGGTTGCCGCGGATCTTGCGCATCTCGTCGAGCGGAAGCGTCAACAGATCCTTGCCGCCATACGTGATCGTCCCGCTCGCGACGCGCCCAGGCGGCGACGCGACAAGCCGCATGATCGACAGGGCCGTCACGCTCTTGCCGCACCCAGACTCGCCGACGAGGCCGAGTGTGCCGCGCGACGCAATCTCGAATGACACGCCGTCGACCGCGCGCACGACCCCGCGCTCGGTGCGGAACTCCGTCACCAGATCACGGACCGCGAGCAGGGCCTCGGCCATCCGCGCCAACAG
Source organism: Kofleriaceae bacterium (assembly GCA_043786265.1). Lineage (GTDB taxonomy): Bacteria > Myxococcota_A > Polyangia > Haliangiales > Haliangiaceae > JABFXX01. The sequence continues at coordinate 13,840 of JAYVWH010000114.1, forward strand.
TATCAGCTTGGCGGCGTGAAGCCACGCAGCCGCAGCGACGACAGCAGCACGCTGACGCTCGAGAGCGACATCGCCGCGCTCGCGATCACCGGCGACAGCTGCCAGCCCGTGAGCGGGTACAACACACCGGCTGCGACCGGGATGCACACCAGGTTGTAGGCGAACGCGGCGATCAGATTGCGCCTGATGGTGTGCAGGGTCGCCCGGGCGAGTGCGAAAGCCGCCGGTAGCAGCGACAGCCCGCCGCGCAACAGCGTGACGTCGGACGCGGCTGCGGCGATGTCGGTGCCCGACCCCAGGGCGATCCCGAGATCCGCGGCAGCGAGCGCGGGCGCGTCATTGATGCCGTCGCCGACCATGGCGACGTGATGTCCCTGGCTGCGGCGCGCGGAGATCACGGCCGCCTTTCCCGTCGGGCGCACGGCTGCGTGGACTTCGGTGATCCCGACAGCCACCGCGATCACCTCGGCCGCCTCTGCGCGATCGCCGGTCAGCATCACGGGCGCGATGCCGATCGCGCGCAGTGCCGCGACGATCGCTGCAGCATCCGGGCGCGCCGTATCTGCGACTTCGATCGCACCCGCATAGGTGCCGTCGATTGCGACCTCGGCCACCGAGTGCGCCGATCGCTGCGCCGGCATGGTGACTCCACCCGTTGCGATGAAGTCGCGTGTGCCAATGCGAAGCGCGTGGGTTCCGACGCGCCCCGCGACGCCGCCGCCCGGATCCGCGACTACTTCGAGCGGAGTGTCGAGCACGAGACCGCGCGCACGTGCCCCCTCGACGATCGCACGCGCGATCGGGTGTTCGCTCTGCTGCTCGAGCGATGCAGCGAGCCGCAGCACCTCGTCGGAGGGCGCGCCGATGAGCACGGGCTTGCCGGTCGTCAACGTTCCGGTCTTGTCGAGGAACACCGTGTCGATGCGACTGGCGATCTCGAGCGCCGCGCCGCTGCGGAACAGCACGCCGAGCTCGGCGCCTCGGGACGTGCCGACCGCGACTGCCGCCGGCGTGGCGAGGCCAAGCGCACAGGGACACGCGATCACGAGCACGGCGATCATGCGTTCGAGCGCGACCGTCGTGCCGTCGATGGCGAGCCAGATGCCGAACGTCGCGAGTGCGATCGCGAGAACAACGGGAACAAACACGGCGGCAACCCGATCGGCCATCCGCGCGATCGGCGCCTTGCCAGCTTGCGCGTCCTCGACAGCACGCGCGATGCGAGCGAGCGCGGTGTCTGCGCCCGCGCGCGCGATCCGGATCGTCAGCGCGCCATGATGATTGAGCGAGCCCGCATACACCGGCGAACCCTCGTTCTTATCGACGGGCAGGCTCTCGCCCGTCAGCATCGCTTCGTCG
>JAYVWH010000115.1:0-1517 GCA_043786265.1 Kofleriaceae bacterium
ACGACGGTGTTGCGCTACGCCGTGTCGCGCGCGCACGATAATGCTCGCATTGTGCAGTTGATCCTCAACGCTGCGCCCACGACGCCCGCGGCCCGTCGCGCTGCGGCGAAGTTGGCTCTGGCGTTCCAGCACAAGCGTATCGTCGAATTGCTGCATCGTTCGGTGACCAAAGGGAAGGCCTGAGAGGGCCGGCTCAGGGGAACTGGTCGCATCGGTTGCAGGTTAAACGACGCCAATGGCACCTGATCGGGAGTCGTGATCGATAGCTCGCCTACGCGCGGGCAACCCGGCGACCTTGAGTTCTTCGCGCGACTACTCGCCGCGTAAGTCCCGCGACAAAGCGGCTCCGGGATCGCGCCGCGCTCGCGCATGGGCAGAACTGACAGTCCAGCGGTCCGCGCACACTCCCTGGGCCCGCAAGGCTCGCGGCCAAGGAATGACTCGCTCCACGATCCCGGTGCATGCAACTCTGTGGTGCTTGCGGCGGTAAGTCGCAGCGCAGACCACAACGACAGGAGCGTCGATGATTCGAAGATACAGCGGAGACAAGAAGAGCATCGAAGCGCGAACCGCTGACAACGGGCGGACCTGGTCCGTGAAACTCTTCGACAATGGACGCCTCACGGAGTACTCGGGTGGGACGCTCGCTGAGGTGGACGCTCTGGCCGCCAAACACCAGATGACGTTCAGCCGTTAGCATTCACCGCGAGATTTTGGGCTCACAGCGTGAATCCCGGTGTCGGCAACGTAGAGCTGGTGGGACGCTGTGTCCAGGACGGCGACAAGCTCGGCCGCGAGCTCGTCGAGCTGCAAACCAAGCGCACCGAGCGCAAGATCACACCCGAGGATGCGATGAAGAACCTCGAGCTGACGCCGAAGGAACCGCTCTCGCCGCAAGTAGCGCGTCGAGCGGCCGCGGTTCGGTCAGTACTGATCATAGTGCGCGATGACGTCGCAGAACCCGACGTTCGTACCTTGCACCGACGTCGCTCCGACCCAGCTGCCAAGTGACACGACCTTCTGCTGCTCGGTCCTGAACGCGAGGTTCGACGCGAGCCGGTACGAGGCGCCCGAGGTGACCTCGCGGAAGTCGACGGAGTAGCGCTTCGCCGTCAAATCCACGTTGAGGAAGAAGCGGTACTTGTGACCGGGCTGATAGATGAATCTGTAGTCGGCGCGGTACCCGGCACCATCACGGGCATCGATGCTGCCGTTCGGATTGAATCGGATGTTCGCGGCAAAGTCGGTGAACGACTTCGGGTTGTAGCGTGCCAAGCCGACGACCTGGTCGGCCGGGAACGTCGAGCTCACGACAGCGTCGAACGAGATCAGGAATGGTGTCGTCCTCGTCGCGAACGGTTCGCCGACAAACGGGCCATTGGCTGCGAGGCTTATGCACCGTGGCGGCTCGATATCGACGTACTCGACGTCGACGAAGCCGGTCGACGACTGGGCGATGCGGGTACGTCGCCGATCTCCGCAAGGTACTGCGCGAGCATCGCGTCGATCTTGTCCGG
>JAYVWH010000116.1:0-2344 GCA_043786265.1 Kofleriaceae bacterium
GTGGCTGTGGTGGCTCGGGCGGGACCGGCGCGACCGCCGGTGGCGGCGCATTTGCAATCTTCATCGTCGGCGGCGCAAGCGCTCCGATCGTCACGGGCAACTCGCTCACGCGCGGCGACGGCGGCATCGGCGGCAGCGGCGGCGCGGGCGGGAATGGTGGCGCGGGCGGATTTGGCGCGGCGGGTGGGACGAGCGCCCAGTTCTGCGCCGGTGCAGCGGGACGCGGCGGCAACGGCGGGGACGGCGGCAACGGTGCCGGCGGCGGTGGCGGCTGCGGTGGCGGCAGCTTCGGCATCTTCACGAGCGGGCTCGGGTCCCCGAACTACTGTATGGCCGGGGCGAACAACACGATCTCGAGCGGGGCGGCAGGCTCGGGGGGCGCGGGCGGCTACTCGCTGATCAATACAGGCGGCGCAGGGGCCACCGGCGTATTGGCAACTTGTCAGTTCAACTGAGCTACAATTAGGTCGGGGATGGCAGTCGATCGCGCAGACGACGACAAGACGGACGACGACAAGGAGCTTGCCGCCGAGCGGAAGGCTCGTGCGGCGCGCCACCTCGCGAAGTCACAACGTAGCGTAGAGAGTGCGCTCGACGACTTCATCGCGCGCGCGAACGAGAAGATCCTCGACGTCAGCGGCTTCGATGCGGCCGCACGCGAGAAGGAGCTGCAAGACCAGATCGTGTCGCTGCAGAAGCGGCTCGCGGATGCCGAAGCCGACGCGCAGACGCACACCGCGATGCCGAAGGCGAAGGCTTCCGCCGTCGAGCGCGCCGAGCCCGAGCGCATCGTCGAGACGAAGCTGAAGTGGGCGCCGGTGATCGGCGCATTTGTCCTTGGCTGCGCTGCGACGTTCGCGATCAACCTCGCGACGCGTGCGAGCGACAAGCCCGCACCGACGGTGCAAGCCCTGCCGGCTCAAACTGCCGTACCCGTTCCGCCAACGACCGCGACGCCGATCGCGCCACCGCAGCAACCCACGCACACGGCTGAAGCGGTCACGCCACCGCCAATACCGGCGCAGCCGCAGCAACCTGCGCAGACGCCGAAGCAGCCCAAGCAACCCAAGCAACCCAAGCAGCCGGGCACCACGACGCCCACGCCCACGACCACCACACCGCCCGTGACCACGCCGACCACGCCGGCACAGGGCTCCGGCTCTGCTGAGCTCTACAACCCGTTCTGATCCATGCGCCTATCCACGATCGCTCTGCTCGCGGCTGTCTGCGTCGCCACCCCTGCCCTCGCCGATACGCCACCGGCGCCCACCCAGGAACAGCTCGCCGATGCCAAGAAGGCGTTCGAGGAAGGCAACGCCCTGTTCAAGGCCGGCAAGCTCGACGAGGCAGTCGTCAAGCTCAAGGAGAGCTACCGGCTCTCACGTAACGCATTCCTCCTCTACAACATCGGCCACACCTACGATCAGCTCGGCCAGAAAGAGCTGGTGCTGTTCTACTACCGCAAGTTCCTCGTCGCGGCGCCGGCGAACGCACCGATGCGCGAGGGCGTGCAGAAGCGCGTCACCGCGCTCGAGGCCGAGAATGTCCAGACGGTGACGCCCGAGGGCGAGACCGCCGACAACGACTCGACGACCGGCACACCGCAGGCACCGACGAGCAAGTATTCGGCCGCGGACCTCAAGCACCAGTCGATCGACACCGCGCCGCCGGGTTGGCCGATCGACATCACCGCCGTGATCCCCGCGGACTCCGGCTGGGTGGTCAAGCTGTTCTATCGCGCGAGCGGCGACGCGAGCTTCATCAGCAAGCCGATGACGTGGCGCAATTACGAGCTGGTCGCGCGCATCCCCGGTACGAAGGCGACGGGCAAGGTCGTCCAGTATTACATCGAAGCTCGCGACGGTGCCGATAAGCTGGTCACCCGCGCCGGCAAGTCGACCAGCCCGAACCTCATCAACATCGAGCCCAACGCAAAGAAGCAGTACTACGAGGACTACGTCGACGAGGGCGGCGAGGTCATCGCGCCGGTCGCCGTCGATCCGACGGTGTACGGCGAGCAGGTCCCGCACGACGACAAGCCGTCCGGAGCGATCAAGATCGCGAAGTGGGTGACCACCGGCCTCGCGGTCGGTCTGGTCACCACCTCGATGATCTCGTACAAGCTCGCCGGCGACCAGCACGACAAGCTCGTCTCCGATGCTGGGGAGTGCGGCTCGCCGCCGTGCCGGCCATGGGACGAATCGTTCGGCGAGCGTGTCCAGACGCTCGGACAGCGGTACGACACGATCTACAAGATCACGCTGGGCGCCGGCATCGTGTCCGCCGGTGTCGCGACCTTTCTGTGGATCAAAGATCTGCGCCACAAGAGCCATAGCAGCGCGAC
>JAYVWH010000117.1:0-7243 GCA_043786265.1 Kofleriaceae bacterium
CTCGCACAGTCCGCGCTCGCACGTCTCGTTGCGTATCAGTGGCCCGGCAACATCCGCGAGCTCGAGAACGAGATGGAGCGCATGCTCGTGCTCGCCGGCGAAGCGCAGGAGCTCACTGGTTCGCAGGTGTCGTCGCGCGTGGCGGGCCGTGGCGCGTCAGGTGGGCGCAGCTTGCACGACACCCTCAAGGTGGCCGAGGCCGACGCGATCGTGGGTTCCCTCGGACGTCACGACGGTGATCGAGATGCCGCTGCGATGGAGCTCAATGTCTCTCGGCCATATCTCGATGCACGCGCGGCGGCGCTAGGTCTGCTGTGACGGCGCGGAGCACCAAGTGCCCCACGTGCCGGGGCGTGGCGCTACGCGAGAACAACAAGGTGTTCCCGTTCTGCAGCGAGCGCTGCCAGCTCCTCGATCTAGGCCGCTGGCTTGACGAGGAGTACCGGGTGCCTGACGAGCCGGATGTCTCCGGCGGTGGCGTCGAAGCATCGCGCCCGCAACCCACCGACGAGGATTGACGTGGGCGACGACCGAAGATGTGGTCGCGAGGCGGGCCGACGATCCGTATCCCGATGACCTTCATCGGTGCCGACGCAGTGGTTCACGCGCTGCCGATGATCGAGTATGTCGACGTCGACGCTGACACGCTCAGTGCGGATCGTCATCGGCGCGACCGTGAAACCAGCGGCGCGGCAGCCGCGGAATTGCTTCGACGCGCAGCAGCCACGTCTCAGGCGAGGAGGTCTGGCGGAGGAGGGGTAGCTTGCCAACAGCCTCACGCACATCGATCCGCGTCCGCAGGATCTGCATGCGATAGCGATCGACGAAGACCGTGCCGTGACGCCGGCCGAGGCGATTGAGGGCGCGCGCTGCGGAGACCTGGAAGCCCTGCATGCCGCGGGCGAGGGCGGTCTTGTCGCTGGCCTCGACGATGAGGTCGACACGGGTCGGGAGGACGGCGAGGTGCACGATGCGGAAGTTCGTGCGCGCGAATGACACCGTGAGAGCGCGGCGCAGTGCCGTGTAGATGCGGCCGCGCTGAAGCTTGCTGATCGCGCGAGTGATGCGCGAGCGAATCAAGACGGGGTGATGCGCTGCGAGGTGCGGGCGTGCGCGGTGGCGTTCGCTTGGCACGGGACCCTGCGCGGGTCGGCCAGCGCCGGCGCGTGCGCCGCCCCAGGAGCGTGAGCTCCCTCGTTCTCGCGCGGGCAGTGCGGATCGTTTGCCCGGATTGGATCGTGTGACCGCTGCGGATCGTGAGCCGGTCGCGGTTTGACGTGATCTATGGATGCGCGCGTGGGTCACGTGCGTCTCAGCGGGCCGGCCAACGCGGTTTGACGCGATCGATGGACGCGCGTGTGGCTCACGTGCGTGCCGCCGGGGTCGTCATCGGGCGCGATCCGTACACCACGCACATGAAAACGCCGAGATCTCTCCGGGACAAATTTTCAATCCGGATACTTGCCAAAGACGCACATGTTTCTTTAGGGTGAGAACCGCGGGAGGTTGGGCGCTGCTTGACGTGGGGACGGGCATCAGGCTCCGGATGGAGCCGGCTCGTTTCGGAGCATGTCGGTGGGTGTCCTGCGTCTACGCGCGGACAACGGGCTGAGGAGAAAAATGAACGACGACTGTGATCGCGAGCTTCCGTTAGTGGCCCAGACCTTCGCGCGTTACTCCGACGAGGCCGCCACGATGCAATCGGAGCTCGGAAGCAGTCGCGCTAGTGGTGTCGACGCGACCGGCACTAGCGGTGGCGGTGATGCCGCGGCTCTGTCGACCTCCGTCGTCTCTGATGACGTTCGTTTGGTGATCGAGGCGACCGCGGAGCCGTTCGTCGGCTCATCCGAGGACCGTGCGACCTCCGTGTCGGCCGCGATGGCTGTGGCACCGGGCGTGCGTGGCCGGACCGTCACCGATGGCATTCGCGCGTTGATCCGCGCGACCGCCGACGTGTTCATGTCAGGCGACACGGATGCGAATTCGGATTCCGATCCGGTTGGGCGCGCCACGGGCACTCGCGGCTTGGCGCGTGGAACCGACGCGCCCGCTCTCACGTCACACGCTGCAGCCGAGGTCGATGAGAGCGCGGCCGAGGTCGAGGTCTACGAGGCCGATCCCAATGCACCGGCGCTCAGCCGCAAGGTCAAGCCGCGCATTCGCACGAAGCGAACCCGGATGCGCAGCCGCACGATCGCGATGAAGCGTCTGACGCGTGCCGAGCTACAGCGTGGCGCGCTCGAGAACCCGCACGTCGAAGGCGTCGTGCGACCGACCACGCGGTCAGAGTGCAGTGAGGGTGCGCGCCCGTGTCCGTGGGTCGCCTGCAAGCACCACCTCTACCTCGACATCAACCCGCGCACCGGGTCGATCAAGATCAATTTCCCTGACCTCGAGCCGTGGGAGCTGAAGCACACCTGCGCCCTTGATGTCGCCGACAACGGCGGTCTCACGCTCGAGGAGATCGGTCTCATCACGAACCTGACGCGTGAGCGCGTACGTCAGGTCGAAGTTCGCGGCCTGCTCACACTGAAGCAGCGCAGCAATACGTTGCGCTAGGTCGGGTCCTCATCCGCAAATCAGGCACGCAACCAAAGCAAGGCGTCGCCGCGCTCAGCGCTAGGCCGGGCGCAGGACAAGGACGGGCTTGCGCGTCGCACGCAGCAGCTTGTCCGCGACCGAACCGACGAGCGCGCGCGAGATGCCGGAGCGCCCGTGGGACGCGATACAGATCGCATCGACACCGAGGCGCGCAGCAGCCTGCGCGATCGTGCGGGCGGCATCATCACCCCGCAAGATATGGGCGTATACGGTGCGCTGCATGCTCTGCGGCGCGAGGGCAGTCAGCGCCTTGAGGACATCGGCCTCGTCGAGCTTGGCGTGCTCGTCCACGACGTGCGCGATGTGAACCTCGCCACCCTCATCGGTGAGCGCAAACGCGAACGGCACCGCGCGGTTTGCGAAGGTCGACAGGTCGGTCGCCACGAGCGCACTCTGCAGTCGCGGGACGAACATGGTCGGCACGTTCGCGTTGGGCGGCACGCAGATCACGGACTGCGTCGCGTCGTGGACGACGATCGACGAGACGGACCCGAGGCGACCGAGGCCGGTCTTCTGAGTCGTGCCGATGATGATCGCATCCACGGTCGCAGCTTTCGCGAGCTCGACTACGTGATCGCCGATCCGGCCGAGACCACGAAGGGCGCGCGCCTCCACAGCCTCCGCCGCACCGAACTTGCGGAGGAGGTCGCGCACGATCAGCTTCTCGACGTCGAGATCGCTGTCGACGAGGGCCTTGGCCTCGAAGCCATAATGATCGGCTGCGTCGTCCGGGTAGTAGATCGCACCGAGTACGACCTCGACGGGCCCACGGGTTCGGAGGGCGTGGGTCCACTGGATCCCGAGATCGCAGGCGACGGAGTCGTCGATGCCGAGCAGAAGGCGCAGCGGCCGCTTGCCCGACGCGAAGTCGAGCCACGGCTGCGGATCGCGAACGACGAGGACCGGGACCCGCGACGCGACGATCAGTTTCTCGGCAGTCGAGCCGAGGCGAAGCAAGGTCGCTGGCGAGGAGCTCGCCGCGATGACGATGAGGTCACTGCCCTCGGTCTCCGCGAACGACAGGAGCGCCTCCTCCGGAACGCCGACGACGAGCTCGACGCGCGCGGTGATGCCCGGGGGCGAGGCGCGACCTGCGATGACGCCTGCCATGAAGGCATCGAGGCCGACGCGGCCTTTTGCTGCGTCACCTTCTTGTTCGACCACGTGAACGAGGATGAAGTCGGTGTCACCGCGCTGTGTTGCGAGCGCACGCGCCACTTCGACAGCATGGAGACTGCCAGGAGAAAGATCGGTACCGCAAATGATCGACATCAGGATAGGTAGGCGAAGCGGCGGACCAGCTCGAGCAGCCGATCGCGTAAGTCATCACCGAGCTCGACGAACCGGATGCCCATGCCGGGATGGAGATTGTCCGGTGCACCCGGACGGTACGGATTGACCCAGATGACCTCGCCCTCGATCTCGATCTGCGCTCTTGCGTTGTCAGGACGAAAGCGGAGATTCAGCCGGGTGCCCGGTTGCTCGGGCGAAGTCGTACGCACGAAGATGCCAGTCTCACTGATGTCCGTGATGTACGCGAACAGGTAGTTGTCCTCCTGCGCATAATCGACCTCGAGATCCACCAGGACACGCGTCGCGGCGCGGCGATCGGCTGGATCGAGCGACTCCGCGTCGATGCGCGGTCTGGCAACGCCGGACCTTGCGCTCGACTTTGCGCTCGACTCCGCGGAGATCCTCCCCTTGGCCTTGACCACGAGGTCGTCATACCCCCGGGTCCTCGGCGGGTCAATCACCAGATCTACTGGAGGGTGATCGACGTGATCTTCACGCGATCCACGGTGTCACGCATGTCAGGAGGCGCCTCAGACACGGTCATATTTTTCCAGTTGGGCGCCGAGCCAGTGAAGAAACCGGTCCACACCTCGTAGGGACCTGGCGTGAACGCACCTGCGCCCGCGGTCACGGTGTAGGTGTCCACGATGAAGTCGCCGGGCTGCCACGTCGCGGTCTGACAACGTCCCGCGATCGGCTCGTGGTCACCGTTGAAGCGGAGCGGACCATCGAAGTGGAAGAGGATCCGCCAGTTGCCTCCGACGGGCTGCAGGATCTTGTAGTACATCTTCACGGTGAACTTGTCGCCGCGGCCGACCGCGCGCGGCATGGTCCACCCGAGCAGCTCGACCTTGTTGTCGAACACGACGCGACCCTTCGGACGGGCGCCAATCTGCTTGGGTTCCTCGTGCAGGATCGATGTTCGCAGCGGATTCTTGTCGGTCGTGCCGTCGACCTTGTTCGAGATCAGCAGGGACCGTGTGTTGCGATCGTCGATCACGTAGTACGGCTTGCCAGCGATCTCGCGATGGAGCTGACACAGTTCGGTCTGCGGCGCGATCGCGAACACGCGGTTCGGTCTTCCAATCGCCGCGACGATCAGATCGCGCGTCGACACGAGCTCGGGCTTGGACTCGGGGGCGTATGCGTACGCCGCGTCGCCCATGTCACCCATGATGACGAGCTGGTCACCTGGCTTGCGCAGCGCCGTGTACGTATCGAACATGTTCTTCGACGACAAGTGCGTCGCCAGCGCCGGTTGCCATGCGAACGCCCAGAACGCGGCGAACACCGCGGTGAAGCCGAGCGCGACCCCAATGCCCCGGCGGGCGAACTGCCGCGCGAGCGCGCGACGCGGAACATCTCGCCACACGATCATCGATAGGGAGAAGCCGAGTGCCATCACGCTGCCGAGGATCAAGATCCACAGCTTCGTGGGCACGAATGCGAGCTTGCTCATCTTTGGATAGGCAATCTGGTCGCTACCGACGAGCAGCGATGAGATGCGCTCCGGGAACGATTGCAGATCCTTGCCCATATCAATGACCGCGAGCAGGACAAACAGCCCGACGAGAATGAGTGCTCCGGTCGGAATCTCGTTGCCGGTGGATGTGGCATCGGGATCGCGATCTCGCTGCGCCCGCGCGACAAGCACACCGTCGAGCCAGACGCCGATCGCGATCGCGAGTGCAGGGAACCCGCTGTACAGCGTGAACCCGACCCTGCGCTGGAACACCTCGGCGGCGACCCACGCGCCGGCCGCCCACGCGAGCGTGATGCCACCGACGAGGCGACGGCGGCGATCGACCGACGCGAGGAGCGCGAAGATCGCGATCGGTCCGACGATGCCCCACGGAAACGTGCCGTACCCGATCTGCTCCATCGTCGAATCGAAGCTGTAACGGAGGTCGTCCTCGGGGCGCCAGATCGCGCCGAGCGCCGACGACCAGCAGCCCGTCGGCACGATCGCCTTGCCCATCACGGCGCGCTGCGCCGGCACGAGGCCCGGCATCGGCTCCTCGAGCGAGTACAGCTGGTAGGCGAGCAGGCCGACAATTCCGATGACGGCGAACGTGGCGAACAGACCCTTCGCCAGCTCGATCCTGGTCGCCATGTTTTGATCGCGCGCGAGGACGAAGCCGCCGTGCACCAGTGGCAGTGCGGCCGCCGCGAAGAAACCGTAGGCGTTCGACACCGGCGCTCCGTCGTCACGCAGCAACACGAGCATCACGACACCCGCGCCGATCAACGCGAACGCGACAGCGATCTCGATCCACGCGAACACGTGCGTCGGCCGCTGGATCGATCTCCCGGCCGCCCAGCGCGGGCGAATGCGGCGTCCGATCGTCAAACCGGCGTACCCGGCGGCGCGACCGAGGCCACCGAGCGCGCCGACCCCGAGGCCAGTCGCGGCGGCGTAGGCACCGATCGGCACGAGCAAGCCGAGCAGCGCGCCGCCGGCGACGAAGCTGATCACGCAACCCGCGCCGAGCGCGAGGAGCGCGACGACCGTGTCGATGAGTGCGAGCACCCGTGACCGCGCGTGTGACGTGCCGAGCGCGACGAGACCGTACAGCGTCAACGCGCCGCCCGCCGGAACACCGACCTCCGAGAGCAGCTGACGCGACTGGAACACGAGCAGCGGCATCGAGACGAGTACGAGCGCGGTGAGCACACCCGCGCGTGGCCCGGCGACGCGCATCGCGATCCCGGCGGCGGCCAGCACAGTGAGGAGGCCAAGGAGGGCCAGCGGGAGGCGCCGTCCGGCGTCGCTATCTGCGAGATTGTCGCGGCCCCACACCATCGCTCGATTGGTCAGCGAGCGCGCGACCGCATCCTTGGGAGGGACACGCTCGCACGCGGGCTTGTTCGGCTGGTCCGGCAGCGGAGCCGGCTGGTCCTTCGCGAGCTTCGCGGCGATCTCGTCGCGCGGAGCGATCTTGTCGGCGAGCTGACGCTCCTGTGGCTCCCACAGCCCGAACGTCCCGAGCCCGGGCAGCAGGACCGCCGCCGCAAGCGCGACCACGCACGCCAGTGCGATCGGCCAGCGGCCAACGAGCCGGGACAGGAACTGCACGACGAGAAACTACCACTGTTAGGATGCGATCCGTGTCGACCGCACGCGCCGGCGAGCTCATGAAGCTGCACCGCTCTGTGCCCGTCCAGCGCTACCGGAGCCTCGTCGGGCACTGGATCACGCGCTGGTTTCGGCCACCGGCGCCGGCCCGGCACCAGCCGCTGCCGCCTGTGAGCCCGGGCACCCTGTCACTGACGTTTGGCGGCCACGCGACCGTCCTCGTGCGGTACCCGGGCCTCTCGATCGCATTCGACCCGATGCTGGGCCGCTGGG
>JAYVWH010000118.1:0-5399 GCA_043786265.1 Kofleriaceae bacterium
TCACGCCGGCCGGCAAGCGCTACGAGCTGGCGAGCGTGCAGGAGCACTGGGACATCCGCTCCGGCATCGTGCCGTCGGTCAATCGCGATGGTCTGCAGCAGCGATTGCCCGAGCTGATCCGCGAGACCACGGCGTCAGCGCTCCGAGGCCCGAAGGATCCGATCCTCGTGGCCGAGGCTGCGAAGCGGAACGAGATCGTGCCGGAGTACGTGGCGGAGGAGCCGTCGGGCTTCTTCACCGATCCGCGCCGCGCGGGTGCGCAGGACGGTGCGACGCGCGCGGCCGGCCAGTCGCTGTTCAAGGAGAAGGACTACACCGGCCATCGCTGGGGCATGGTCACCGACCTCAACACCTGCACCGGCTGCAACGCCTGCATGGTCGCGTGTCAGTCGGAGAACAACGTCCCGGTCGTCGGCCGCAAGGAGGTCATGAACAACCGCGAGATGCACTGGATCCGCATCGACCGGTACTTCAGCGGCAGCCCCGAGGAGCCGCGCGTCGTCCACCAGCCGGTCGCGTGCCAGCAGTGCGAGCAGGCGCCGTGCGAGCAGGTGTGCCCGGTCGGCGCGACCTCGCACTCCGACGAAGGCCTGAACGACATGGCCTACAACCGCTGCATCGGCACGCGGTACTGCGCGAACAACTGCCCGTACAAGGTCCGCAAGTTCAACTTCCTCGACTGGAACAAGGAGTATCGCGAGGCCCGTCAGAAGGTCCGCCAGCTCCTGTTCAACCCGGAAGTCACCGTCCGCATGCGCGGCGTGATGGAGAAGTGCACGTTCTGCGTGCAGCGGATCCAGAACGGCAAGATCCGCGCGAAGGCGCAGATCCGCAACGGTACCCGTGCCGGCACCATCACTGGCCCGCTGCCCGATGGTGAGATCACGACCGCGTGCCAGGACGCATGCCCGACCGAGGCGATCATGTTCGGCGATCTGTCTGATGCGAACAGCCGCGTCGCGCGTCTGCACGGCGATCGCCGCACCTATGACCTGCTGCCGGACCTCTACACCAAGCCGCGCAACAAGTATCTGACGCGGATCCTGAACCCCAACCCCAAGATGCCCCAGCCGCAAACCGGCGAGGCGCACGAGGGGGGGCACTGAGCCATGGCCACTGAAGCAATCCACGAGCCCGGTAAAGCCCGCGAGACATTCCGCGCGATCACGCGCGACGTGTCCTGGGTCGCCGAGGCGCCCAAGCCCCACAAGCTCTGGCTCGTCGCACTCGGCATCGCCGTCATGGCGTTTGGCTGGGGCCTCGTCAGCATCTATCACCTGGTCACGACCGGCATCGGTGTGTGGGGTAACTCCAACACCGTCGACTGGGCGTGGGACATCACGAACTTCGTCTGGTGGATCGGTATCGGTCACGCCGGAACGCTGATCTCCGCCGTCCTCTACCTGACGCGCCAGCACTGGCGAGTCAGCATCAACCGCGCCGCCGAGGCGATGACGATCTTCGCCGTCATGTGCGCGGGCCTGTTCCCGCTGCTGCACACCGGCCGTCCGTGGTTTGCGTGGTGGATGATTCCGCACCCGAACGACATGGGCTCGATGTGGCCGCAGTTCCGCAGCCCGCTCATGTGGGACGTGTTCGCCGTCTCGACGTACGCGACGACGTCGATCCTGTTCTGGTACATGGGCCTCGTCCCCGACCTCGCGACGTTCCGTGATCGCTGCGCGCTGCAGGGCAAGACCCTCAAGGCCGGGATCTACGGGGCGCTGTCGCTCGGCTGGCGTGGCTCGGCCCGTCACTGGCACCGCTACGAGCGCGCGTACCTGGTCCTCGCGGGTCTCGCGACGCCGCTCGTGTTCTCCGTCCACTCGGTCGTGTCGTTCGACTTCGCCACTTCGCAGTTGCCCGGCTGGCACACGACGATCTTCCCGCCGTACTTCGTTGCCGGCGCCATCTTCTCGGGCTTCGCGATGGTGCTCACGCTGATGCTCCCGCTGCGGTTCCTGTTCAACCTGCAGCACATCATCACGCAGGCGCACATCCACGCGATGTGCCGCATCATGCTGGCCACCGGCATGATGGTCGGTCTCGCGTACGGCACCGAGTTCTTCATCGCCTGGTACTCCGGTAACGCGTTCGAGCTGTTCACGTTCCGTAGCCGCGCGTTCGGTCCGTTCTGGTGGGCCTACTTCACGATGGTGAGCTGCAACGTGCTGATTCCGCAGTTCTTCTGGAGTAACTGGGTCAGGAACAACAACGTCCTGATCTTCATCCTCTGCATCTTCATCAACATCGGCATGTGGTTCGAGCGCTTCGTCATCATCGGGACGTCGCTCTCGCGGTCGTTCCTGCCGTCGGCGTGGAGCTACTACAACCCGACTCGTTGGGATGTGGGCCTGTTCGTCGGCACGATCGGTCTGTTCACCACGCTGTTCCTCTTGTTCTTCCGGTTCGTCCCGGTGATCGCGATGAGTGAGGTCAAGGGCGCAACGCCCGAGGCACACGCGGGCGGTCCGTCGAAGGGAGGGCACCACTAATGTCGACGAAGCATGAAGATCCGACCGTGGTTCCCAGCGGCAACGGCAACGTCGCCGATGGCGAGCTCTACGGTTACCTCGCGGAGTACGACACCCCGGGTGAGCTGATCGAAGCGGCCGCAAAGGTCCGCGACGCCGGCTACACCGAGTTCGACTGCTTCACCCCGTTCCCGGTGCACGGCATCGATACGGCGATCGGCATCAAGCGCACGATCCTGCCGCTCATCGTGTTCGGTGCCGGCTTCTCCGGTGCCATCGGCGGCTTGCTGCTGCAGTGGTACTGCAATGCGCATTCGTGGGGCTGGAACATCTCCGGCAAGCCCACGTGGTCGATCCCGGCGAACATTCCGATCGCATACGAGTGCGGCATTCTGCTCGCGGTCCTCGCCTCGTTCTTCGGGATGTGGACCCTGAACAAGCTGCCGCAGGTGTGGCACCCGCTGTTCCGCAGCGACCGCTTCCTGCGCGCGACCGACGACGGCTTCTTCCTCGCGATCGACGGGCGTGATCGCCGGTTCGATGCGGCGAAGACCCGCCAGCTCCTCCAGGATGCCGGCGCGATCGCGATCGAGGACGTCCACCACGACCCCGACCCCGAGAAGAAGGTCATGCCGCGGTGGATCACGGCGTTCATCGTCGCGAGCACCGCATTCGCGCTGATCCCGTTCGCGATTGCGGCCAAGGCGCGCAACTCCTACTCGGCCGAGCCGCACATCCACATCTTCCCGGATATGGATTTCCAGCCGTTCAACAAGTCCGACACGGCGAACGACGTGTTCGAGGATGGCCGCGCGAACCGCGGCGAGATCCAGGGCACGGTCGCACGCGGCCAGCTCAACGTGGACGAGAGCTTCTTCCACGGTCTCGAGGGCACAAGCGACCGCCCCGATGCGGCGAAGTGGCTGACCGGGTTCCCGAAGTCCTACGGCGACGGTCGTCCGTTCGCAGTCGATGCGGCGCTGCTCGAGCGCGGCAAGAACCGCTTCGAGATCTACTGCACGCCGTGCCACGGCTACGATGGTCACGGTCAGGGCATGGTCCCCACGCGCGTTGCGGCGGGCGGCGGTAACTGGCAGGCCCGTAACCTCGTCGAGGCGCCGCAGGCGTCGGGCGCGGGTGGCGTGGTCGTCCAGATGCCGAATGGCCAGCTCTTCAACACGATCTCCAACGGCTACAACACGATGATGGGCTACGCGGCCCAGATCCCTCACGCCGATCGCTGGGCGATCGTCGCGTACATCCGCGCGTTGCAGCGAGCGCAGAACGCCTCGCTCGACGACGTTCCGGCCGACCAGCGCGGGAGCCTCCGATGAGCGCACTCACCAAATCACTCCACCCCGACGAGAAGTACAAGGCCGGCAAGCTCGGCGGCAACATGGTGAAGGCCGGCGTCGGCATCTTCCTCGTGTTCGGCATCATCTCGCTCATCCTCGGCAGCATGCAGGGGGACCACTACAAACGCTTCCTCTACGCCTACGTCACGGCGTGGAGCTGGGCGGTCGGCATCGCGATCGGCATGCTGTGGATCACGCTGCTCCATCACCTCGTGCGCGGTCGCTGGCTGACGGCCGTCCGCCGCATCTCCGAGGCGATGTCGCAGGCGTTCCCGATCATCTTCATCGCGGGTCTCGGTTTCGTGATCCCGGTGCTGATGGGCTACAAGGACCTCTACTACTGGGCGCACCCCGATGCGCACAACGCGGCTCTAAACCCGCATATGCAGCACAAGCTCGGCTGGCTGTCGCCGACGATGTTCACGCTGCGTTACGCGATCTACGGCGTCATCTACACGGCGATGGCCGGCTACTTCGCGAAGAAGTCGCGCGAGCAGGACGAGTCGGGTGACCCCAAGATCTCGACCACGCTGCGCGTCGCCTCGGCGCCCGCGATGATCCTGTTCGCCTTCACCACGTGCGCGCTGGCGTTCGATGTCCAGATGTCACTGGCGCCGAAGTGGTACTCGACGATCTTTGGCGTCTCGTTCTGGGCGTCGGGCAATATCGGCGCGTTCGGCGCGTTCGCCCTCGTCGTCCTGTGGGTGCAGCGCAACGGCCGCCTCGTTCACTCGGTAACCGAGGAGCACTACCACGACATCGGAAAGTGGATGTTCTCGTTCACGTTCTTCTGGGCATACACGGCGTTTTCCCAGTTCATGCTGCAGTGGTACGGCAACATGCCGGAGGAGACCGTCTGGTACAAGTACCGGATGTTCGGCGAGTGGCAGTGGGTCTCCATTGCGATCCTCGTCGGCTACTGGGCGTTCCCGTTCGTGTTCCTGATGTCGCGCTGGACCAAGCGCATCATCCCAGCCCTCGTGTTCTTCTCGGTGTGGCAGCTCGCCTTCACCTGGCTGAACAACTACTGGAACGTGATGCCGCAGTACAACTGGGAGACCACGTTCCACGACAACACGACGCTCGTCGAAGGTCCGCTGATGGGTAGCATCGCGCGCCACTCGGTCGGGCTGTCGGCGGTCGACATCACGGTCTGGATCATGATGATCGGCGTCGTGCTGATCGGTATCGGTCGCGCGCTCAAGGGCAACTTGATCCCCGTGAAGGATCCGACCCTCGGAATGTCCCTCGCACACGAGGTCATGTAGGAGACGCCATGTCAGGACCCAAGCGAAATCCAGACAAGCTCAACACCATCGGCGTCGTCGTCGTTGGTATCTGCGGCGCGGTGCTCGTCTACGTGTCGATCACAGCTCTGCAGGCCTTCTATTTGAACAACACCGCCGAGGTCCAGACGATGGCCGACTACGGCGGTCAGGATCAGACGGCGCGCGGCAAGAAGGCCGACGAGCTCCGCAACATCACCGAGGTCGGGGCGAACGCCGCGGCTGCGGGGACGTACCGGATGAAGATCGAAGACGCGATGAAGCTCGTCGTCGAGGATGCGAAG
>JAYVWH010000119.1:0-4530 GCA_043786265.1 Kofleriaceae bacterium
GAAAATCGCGTGCTAGAAGCGAAGCGTGACATCGGGATTCGTGTCGCAAGGAGGGCGTCATGCTGTGTGAAGGAACCGGGATCATCGACGATGGTGGCAGTCCCACGTGGGACGATGACGCGCGGCTCGACTGCGTGCCGTCGATCGAGCGTTACGCGACATCGCACGCCGCCGCGCGAAGCTCGACGCAGAAGAGGCGCGGTGGTTGCGCGAGGCGGAGCGGTTGCAGATCTGGCGACCGCTCGGGATGGTGTCCGCACTCGACTACCTGGAGCGCGTGCTCGGCCACACGCCACATGTCGCGAACGAGCGGCTGCGGGTCGCGCGCGCTCTCGGCGATCTGCCCGTGCTGACCGACGCGTTCGCGAGCGGCGAGCTCCAGTTCTCGGCCATCCGCGAGCTCACCCGGGTCGCCACCCCCGCGACCGAGACCCGGTGGCGCGATGCCGCCCTGGGCAAGAACGTGCGCCAGATCGAGGAGCTCGTGGCGGGCCATCGGCGCGGCGATGCACCTGAAGACCCGGCCGATCCGGAGGTCCGCACGCATGTGGTCCGGTTCTCGCTCGGCGCCGAGGTGTTCGCGCGCCTTCGGCAGGTGCGTGCCGCGCTCACCGACGAGCGTGACGCCTATGTCGATGACGATCAGCTCGTCTCGGCGCTGTGTGACGCGGGACTCGACCGTGCTGCGACCTCGAGCACCGAGCCGACGGGGCGCGCGAAGTTCCAGATCGCCGTGATCGTATGCGAGCGTTGTGGAGACGCCGATCGCCTCGACGTCGAGGCGGCGCTGGTTCTGGCGGGACGTGGCCTCTATCGGCAGCTGTCGGCCCGGGTTGCGGGAGCGTGTTGGCCGGCCGTATGTGGCGCGGCGCATCGTCGGAAATGGTCGGCGTGACGCGCAGTTAGCGGCGGCGGCGTGTTACGAGAAGGCCATGGAACGCATCGTCCACATCTGTAATGGGGACAGCACCGCGGACACGCTCTCGCTGGCTGATCTGCCGGGCGAGATCCGGGTCTGGGCGGACGCACTCGATCTGGGCCCGGTGCTGCCGGTGCCTGACGAGGAGCACTGGCGTGTGCGTGGCGAGTTCTGGGCCTCGCGCGAGGGACACGGAACCGCCGCAGAGAATGCGAAAAAGCTCGCCGACTGGGACAAGCAGTTCGACGAAGCGGCCGGCGCCGAGGAGCTGATCCTCTGGTACGAGCACGACCTGTTCGATCAGCTCGCGCTCGCGCGGTTGCTCGCGCGTCTCGCGCGGCGCGGACTTCCGCAGACGCTCACGATCGTGTCGATCGATCGGCATCCCGACATTCCGAATTTCCTCGGCATGGGTCAGCTCGAGCCGACTCAGCTCGCCGAGCTGTGGCCACGCCGGACGCAGCTGTCACGTGATGCGATCGAGGAGAGCGTCGCGACGTGGATCGCCGTGACCGCCGCTGATCCGCGCGCGCTGCCGTTCCTCGTGAAGCGCGTAAAGGCGATGCCGTTCCTCGGTGGTGCGATCGAGCGCCATCTCGAAGAGTTCCCCGATCCGACGAGCGGGCTGTCGCGCACCGAGCGGCAGATGCTCGCGGCGATCGCGCGTGGAGAGAGCACGGGCGCGGCGCTGATGCAGGCGTCGCACGCGATGGATCCGCGCTATCCGATCACCGATGCGCTGCTGCTGCACATCCTGCAGACGTTCGGCGCATGCGGCTACATCGAGGGCGCACCGACGACAGTGAAGCCCGGCGCGGACATGTTCAAGGATGTCAACGTCACGGTCACGCCGCTCGGACGTCAGGCGCTCGCGGGCGCGATCGATCGCGTGCACGAGCAAGGGATCGATACGTGGCGAGGCGGCGTCCATCTGCAGGGACGCGGTCCGGTGTGGCGCTGGCACTCGAGCGAGCGCCGTCTGATCGAGAAGTAAGCGCGCGCTACGCGGCGACGGCGTCGCCGAGCTCGTCGACCACGCGCTCGACCTCGCCGTCCATCTTGCCCATGGCCATCATGCGCCACATGCGGAGGTCACCGCGCAACGACCACGCGGCGGCCTTGAGGCCACCCCACGACGCCGGCTTGTTCTTCTCGAAGCCGAAGTGACCGATCCAGGCGAAGCCGTATCCGACGACCGGCGCTGCGAGGAGCGCGGGCGGATAGAACGGCGCGACAGCGACGCAGCCCATCGCCAGCGTGGTGCCGACGAAGTGCAGCTGACGGCACGTCTTGTCCTGGTGCTGCGAGACGTAATAGGGCCAGAACTCTTCGAACGACTTCGCTACTTCCATGGCCGCCATGTTAGCGCGCTACCAGCTCGTCGCGAAGCCGACGGTGGCGCCGCCTTGCATGGCGTGCACGATCGGCGCGGTCTTGTGGGTGACGAACAGGTAGATCGAGATGCCGGTGAACACCGCGCCCGCCCCGAGCGCGATGTAGCCAGGTGTCGCCGTCGAATAGAGGTCATTGCAGGGCTGGCCCGCGGCGGGCTGCTTGGAGCAGCGGCCGTCGAGACCGACCAAAATCGCGCCGGTGATCAGGCCGCCGGCACCGAGGAAACCGGTGATGAAGCGCCAGCCGCCCCACCGCCCTGCCCCGCTACCGCCGGACTGCTCCGGTCCACCGTCGTGGTCGCGGCCTTGCTCGTGTGCCGCCGCCGCTGCGGCAGCACTGGCGAACTGCACGTCGAGCCCCGCGGCCGGTTCTTCACCGCCGAGGAACCGCGCGAGTGCGACGAGCCGGTCGTTCGATGGATCGGGCTCGAGTGGAATGCTCGCGCGGCGAATCTCGCGTCCCGTCGACAGCGAGATCAGCGCGCCCACCACCGACGCCTTGCCGCGCACCTGATCGACGCCGACCACGGCAACAGCGCTGACGCCGATCGCCCGGGCAAACTCCGCCGCGTGCGCGGCCTCGTGTGCCTGACGATCTGCGTCCGTCGCGTACGAGAGCCCGGTGAACCCTGTCGTGCGCACCGCGAGATCAAACGCCGCGTCGATCTCGACCTTGGTCTCTTCGTTCGCGCGCACCGTCACGCGATGCGCACGCGACGGTTGCTTGTTCGCCATCACGAGCACGCGGTAATCACCCGGAATCACCTCGGCCGTTGTCGAGCCGACTGCGCGATACGCCTCGTCGATGAACACGATGCCGGAGTCGTCGGTGACTTTCACCGTTAGCTTGCCGGTACCCTGCGCCTGCAGATCCTTGCGGACGGCATTGAACGCCGTCGCCGCGTCGGGCCCGTACGTCGCGCGAGAGATCTGCGCCTCAGGAAAGCTGCGCACGAGCTCGCTCATCGTCGCGCGCATCGCGCCCGGATCGCCGATGCGAAGCTGCGCCAGTGACAACGCGATCAGTGCCTTCTGGAGTGGCTCGCGCTGCGCGGGCTCCATCGCGAACTGTCCCGTGTTGCCGTGTGCATTCTCGATCAGCGGTACGAGGATCTTGATCGACTCGTCGAAGTTGCCGGCGATCCACGCCTTGAAACCCTTGTCGACTTGCGCGGCAAAATCACCCGGCAGCGGCTTGGGCTGACGCGACGGCTTCGACACCTGCGAATCGAACGTGCGCGCGACTCCATCGCCGGCCGTGAACTTCTTGCGCGACAGCTCTTCGAGCACGGGCGTCAGCAGACGCGATGCATCGGCCGGTCGTTCGCCCGTGTATGACTCGAGCACGATGCCGTCGGCATGCGCGACCGCGCCGACGAGCGCGAGAACAACGGAGACAACGATCGCGCGCATCATGGTGATCACGGCCCGCCCATCGTATTCACGTGGCCGTAGCTCGCGCCGCCGTAGCCGCCGCCACCAAACCCGCCGTAGGCGTCGCCGCCATAACCGGCGCCGCCCCACGCACTGTTCTCCTGCGTGCGCGTCATCGTGACGACCATTGTGTTGTCGTTGAATGTCCCGCGCAGGCGGCCATCACCGATCGGTGCGAACACGCCGCGCAGTGCGATGTTGCAATCGCCCCACGGGCAGTAGAGCTCGCCGTCGAACGTGAACCCTTCGCCCTGCGGCTTCACGACCCCCCGGAAGCGCTGCGAGCCGGCGAGCTTCGCCAGCATGAAGTGGCCGCCGACTTTGCGGATCACGCACGGCATCGCCGGGTACTCGAACTCGCCGCTGCGAATCGAGCACCAGTACGCGGCGGTCATGTCCGGCTCGTTCGATACGAGCGCGCTGCGATTGCCGATCGTCGTGTCGCCGCCGGCGCCCGTGCCGCTCTTGCTCCCACCGCTACACGCGACTGCAAGCACGGCGATCATCCCGAAACGAAAGACGGCAGGCCGCCACATGGGGCGAGCCTGCCGTTAAGGCTCTTGCGTTGCAAGCTACTCGACGGTGTAGGTGCCGTACGAGGCTGTACCGTGAGTATGGCAGCCGAGCGTTCCGTTCGTACCTGCGGCAACAATGCTCGTCATCACCTCATACGTACGGCCAGGGAGTCCATCGACACCGACAGACTGACCTTCGTGTTGGGCGGAGAACGTTCCGCCGCCATGGATGATGTGGTCGAGCGTGTCGTTATTCGGAAACTTGATG
>JAYVWH010000120.1:0-3209 GCA_043786265.1 Kofleriaceae bacterium
CGATCGACGACGCTGGCTGCGGCTCGCACGCTGGATCGAGAGCACGCACTCGCTGGTCCAGCTTGTCGAAGTTCGGGATCAGCTCCGGCATCGCAAGGGTGACCGGGGCCGTTGCGAACTGCGTCGCGCAGTGCGTGGAAGACTGGTATGCGAGATAGGTCGGTGGCGCCGCATCGCCGTCGAGGCGCGCGCGCATGTCGTGGAGCAGCCGGTGCCCGAGGGCCTGCACTCGTTCATCGCGGACGGCAATACTTCCATCGATGTGCCAGTGCTGACTATCGACTGGCACGTCGCCCGATTCGAACCACTGGATCTTCGAATCGATGTAGACGAAGCGCTTATCGCGTCGGAGATACTTTGTGATCTCTTCGAGCACCCGACGTGTCACCGGTCCAGCCTCAGCGATCGCCTCGTCGATGAGACTCCAGCAGAACGTCACGCCGTCGTTCTTGATGTCGTCCTGCTTCGGGACGGTCGGCTCGGTTGCGAGCGCCGCATCCATGGAGATACCTACGGTGCCAGACCGCCGTGCCTCACGTTCGCTGCGCTCCGCGACGCGTTACTGCCGGCTCGGCTCGATGACGATCTCGACGCGGCGGTTGTTCGCGCGGCCCTACAAGCAATGTCATGACGTTGGCGTGCGCTGCACGTGGGCTCGGGGGCGGATTCGCCCAAAGCCGTGATGCGGGCACGCCCAAGCGTGCGGCGCGACGTCATACTGCTCAGCCGAGCGCGGCCATCATCCAGAATGCGTTGAACGTCACGTAAGATCCGACCATGGACGTCGATCGGCGATCTCTGCTCCGGGCCGGTGCAGCAACGTTGCTCGTGGGCTGCCGCGGCAACGCAGTCGAGGAGACGGCGCCGGTCGCTCGATCCCTCGTGCCCGCGGTACCGCTCAGCGAGCCCCTCGCCGATGGCGTCGGCTTGACCGGTCTTCCACATCCCGAGCTCGCCGAGTCATCGATCGCAAACCTCGTAGGGCAGCTCTCGCGCGGAGAACGAACTTCGGTCGAGCTCGTCCAACGCTACCGCGAGCGCATCGCCGCTCTGGACGACAAGCTGCACGCCGTTCTCGAAGTGAACCGCGAAGCCGAGCAAATCGCGGAACGCCTCGATCGCGAGCGTGCGGCGGGCAAGTTGCGCGGTCCGCTGCACGGGATTCCGATCCTCGTGAAAGACAACATCGATACCGGCGACACGATGCTCACGACAGCGGGCTCGCTCGCCCTTGCCTCGACCGCGCCCGCACGGCGCGATGCGTTCGTGATCGGCAAGCTACGCGCCGCCGGTGCGATCATCCTGGGCAAGACGAATCTGTCCGAATGGGCAAACTTCCGCGGAACGTCATCCAGCTCCGGCTGGAGTGGGCGCGGCGGGCAGTGTCGCAATCCGTACGCGCTCGATCGGTCACCCTCGGGCTCGAGCAGTGGTTCTGCAGTCGCGACCGCCGCAGGCCTGTGCGCCGTGTCGATCGGCAGCGAGACGGACGGCTCGATTGTTTCGCCCGCGAGCTGTAACGGACTGGTCGGCCTCAAGCCCACCGTTGGGCTCGTCAGTCGGTCCGGCGTGATTCCAATCTCGTCGAGTCAGGACACGCTCGGTCCGATGGCGCGCTCGGTCGCCGACGCTGCGCTCGTCCTCACCGCGATCGCTGGGTTCGACCCCGAGGATCCGATCACGATCAACGCGCGGCCCGAGGACTACACGAAGTATCTCGATCCCAAGGCTCTCGCCGGCGCACGGATCGGTGTCCCGCGCAAAGGTTGGTTCGGCGTTGCACGCTACGTCGATACGATCATGACGACAGCGCTCGACAACCTTCGGAGTCTTGGCGCCGAGCTGGTCGACGACATCGAGCTCGAGATTCCACCCGCGCTTGCTGCCGCGGAGCTCACCGTCTTCGTCGCCGAGATGAAGACGGCGATGCAAGCCTACCTGGAGCGCCGGGGCGATCCGAAGCTGCGCTCGCTGTTCGATGTGATGCTGTTCAATGTCCAGAACCGCGAGCGCGAGCTCCGCAGCTTTGGCCACGAGTGGTTCGAGAAGGCGCAGGTCACATTCGGCACACAGTCGCCGGGCTATCGCGAGGCACGCGAGCAGTGCGTCAAGATCGCTCGCGACACGCTTCTCGACGGCACGCTGCAGAAGCATCACCTCGACGCCATCGTCGTCGGAACCGGCAGCGTGCCATGGCTCATCGATCCGGTCGCCGGCGATGGGTTCTTGGCCGGCCCCAACTCGTCGACGTTATCTGCAATCGCCGGCTATCCCCACGTCACCGTACCGGCGGGCTCGTACTTCGGCCTTCCGGTGGGCCTCTCGTTCCTCGGCGGGGCGTTCACCGAGGGCAAGCTGCTCGGCTATGCGTTCGCCTACGAGCAGGCAACTCGACACCACAAACCGCCGAAGTATCTAAGCACCGCGCCGCCCTGAGACCTCCGCGGGATTAAGGTCCCGAGGAAGCGTGATTGGGGCTATCAGCGGGCCTCGGGTGCGTTACGCTTCGGTACCCGATGCGCGCGTCCGTGTTGTTGTTGTTCGCCCTTGGCGCTTGTGGCAGCGATCCGGTCACCACCGACGCTGCCGCCGGCGACACCGATGCGGCGCCGATGCACGTCGACGACGGTGCGCCCATGCGACGCGCATGTACCAACCAGTACGGCAACGCGCTGAGCTCGGGATACGGCCGGCTCGACGGCTATCTCGTCGCGATCGTCCAGCCCGGCGGCGGCGGCTGCAACGCCGACAGCGACCACGTCCACCTCCAGGTCCTGGCGAAGGGCTCCGTCTACGACATCGCCGTCAACGTCGGCTCGCCCGGCGTCGACGATGTCCACACGACGACGCGCGACTTCTCCTTCCTGCCCTGGGTCGAGGGCTGGCACACCGGAGTGTCCGAGGACTACACGGCGCGCGGTGTGCACTCGCCGGATCTCCCGGCGCAGACGCGCACGCAGATCGCGTCGGCGCTGACGACCGAGCTCGCCAACGTCAACCACATCTCGATCTTCGCGATCGGCTACGGGCCTGACGGCGCGCATCTCGTGCACCGCAACGGCAGCGGACGGGATGGGTTGATCATGACCGAGCCGCTGTCGCGCCCGTCGCACGCACGCATGTTCGCATTCTCGGACCAGACCTTCTGAGGAATCTCGAAACCGTAGTCGCTGCGCGTTGCCTTCTGGATCGGTCGATACCGATGAACT
>JAYVWH010000121.1:0-2207 GCA_043786265.1 Kofleriaceae bacterium
GTCGACGAGATCGATGCCCGCGAATGGCGAGCCGTCGAGCGGGGTATTGCGCTTGGCGACAAACGGCGCGAGGCCGTATGCGACCCGAGGATGGATCGCGGCCAGGTCCTTGGACAGCGCGATCAGCTCGTCGACGTCGGCGTCGGTCTCCTCGGGCACGCCCAGCATCATGTAGACCTTGAGCGTCTTGAGCCGGTGGTCGCGGGCGAGCTCGGCGGAGCGCAGGAGGTGCTTGGCCTGGGTCGATCGCTCGACGACACGGCGCATCCGCTCACTCGCGCCATCGGCCGCCACCGTGAGGGTCCGGTAGCCGCCGCGCGCGAGGAGGCCGACCAGCTCATCGGTGAGCTTGTCTGCGCGCAAGCTCGAGATGCCGACCTGGCGATTCCCGTCGACGACGTCACGCACCACCGCCGCGATGTCGGGGTGGTCGGTGACCGCCGCTCCGACGAGGCCGACCTTGCGCGTGCCCTCGGGGATGCCGGCGATGATCGTCTCGCGCGGCACGATGCGCATGCCGCCGTTCGTCGATCGACGCATCACGCAGTACGTGCAGCCACGCGAGCAGCCGCGGGCGGCCTCGGTCATGAACATGTCGGCGAGCTCGGTGTGAGGCGTGAAGATCACCGAACGCGCGGGCAGCAGCGCATCGTGAACGGCGGCGACCGGTGGAACGCGCTCGCCGTGGATGTGTGGCAGGTAGTAACCCGGCCTGCCCGCCAGCGCGTCCCACAGGCGGTCGCGGTTGAAGCCGACATCGCGCGCCAGCGTCACGAGCTCGACGATCAGCTCCTCGCCCTCGCCGAGGATGATCACGTCACAGAACGGCGCGAGCGGGGCAGGGTTACTGAACGTGAGCGGTCCGCCCGCGATCACGAGTGGATGACGTTTGCTGTCGCGCTCGTCGCGCAGGACGGGAATGTTCGCCCGCGCGAGCGTCTCGACCACGCCGGCGATCTCGAGCTCGTACGCGACCGAGTACGCGACGATCGGATAGCTACCGACCGGTTGCCCGGTCTCGAGCGTGTCGAACCGGGGTGTTTGCGTGGTGTGGGCCATGTTGCCCTCGGCGTCGTCCGGGAGCATCGCGCGATCGGCGGCCACGCCGGGCATTCCGTGCAGCGTCCGGTAGATCTGCTGGTAGCCCAGCGACGACATCGCGGCGCGATACGGGCTCGGGTAGACCAGCGCGACGCGCAGCTCGGCCTCCTTGAATAGTGTGCCGCGCTCGGCGGCTAGGAGATCGTGACGATTCATCAGTAACAGGTCCGGAAGCGATCTGCCCGCGCGCGCTCGAAGCCGTGCGCGACCGTTGCCGTCCAGACCTCCTGGCATGTGCTCGTCGCCGACGTGGTCGAGACGTTGCCGAAGTCATCGCACGCGAACTGCACGAACTCGACGTCGGGGTTGCCGTCGCCGTTGTTGTCGATCGCGAACACCTGATCGTTGCCCCAGGCGTGGCCGGTCGGCGACTTGTCGACGTCGAGCAGGCGCCCCCCGCGGGGGTCGACGTTGACATCCGACAGCCCGAGCACGAGGCCGCGTGCCGTCGCGAAGTCGCCGGTCTCGGCGACGGTCTGAACCATCCAGTTGTACGTCTGCTGACAGCCATCGGCGTACGGTTGGACCGAGGTCACGCGCAGCGTGCCGATGACGTGGGCGCGATCGACTGCGACCATCCGATCGCCGACCTCCGGGGCCCGATTGCCCACGCACGTCCCGAAAAAGTCCGACGGCTGGATCGAGCAGTACCGCGGCGCGCCGGCAAAGCCCGCCGCCTGGCGTGCGACGCGGACGACCTTGCCGGCACGCGGAGCAGCCCCCGCACTCGAGACGAGCGCGACTACGACGAGGAACCCGGCCGACCGCATGCACATCGAGGATAGCAGCTAAGATACCCGCAACGCATGTCGACTCTTCGCTACGCGGTCCATGTCGAGGCGCCTGAACGTCATCTGGCCGGGGTCGAGCTACGCTGGGCCCCGACGGCGGACACCGTCGACGTGACCCTGCCGGCCTGGTGCCCGGGCAGCTACATGATCCGCGACTACGCGCGTTTTGTACGCGATCTCACCGTCGTCGGCGACGACGGGCTGCCCCGCAAGGTCGCCAAGATCGACAAGCAGACCTGGCGGATCGAGGCTGCGGGGGCGAAAGAGATCACCGTCGTTTACGCCGTCTACGGGCACGATCTGACCGTCCGCACG
>JAYVWH010000122.1:0-3959 GCA_043786265.1 Kofleriaceae bacterium
CAAACGTCCGGGCGGCGGACCGTGCGCGATTGACCGCGGTGATCGCGATCATCATGCGGCGGGCGGCCCGACTTGCGACGCGCGCCATCACGCCGGTGAGCGCCATGCCGGTGACTGACGGTGGCTTCGCGCTGCCGTGCACGAGCACGTTGACCGCCTCGGGCGTGACATCGACCTGGTGCGCGGCCGCGATCTTCGTGTAGCCACCGCCGAGCACGCGCGTGACCGCCATGTCGTCGACGAACGGCAGTGGCACCGCACCCGCGAGGCTCCCCATCAGCGCGCGCGCGATGATCATGCGGCGCTGGCCAGCAAGATAGTCGCGGCGTGGGACGAGGGCGGTCATCGGGCTAGCTCCGATTGTGACCCAGAGTGCCGTTCAACGGGAGTCGCCCGCGCCGGGTCGTGTCCGCCTATCGGTCGCGCCGTGTCGGCTGGTCGGCCCGTCGGCCGGACCCGCTGCCCGCGACCTGGACAATTCGAGTGCTTGCGCGCGGCACTCTGCAGCTGTCGATCGACGGCGAGTCGTTCGTCCTCCGCGACGCCGACACGGAGCTCCGCATCGATCTGCGCGACGTTCCGGCCTGATCACTCAGATTTCGGTGCGTCGTGAGATTTTGGCGTGCTGTCGCTGCCGGACTCATCGTCGTGCTTGCGGTGGTGCTTCTTCTTCGGCGGATCTTCGGTCGCACTGCCACTACCTGAGCCCGCGGCGGGCGCGGTGACAGGAGCAACGGCAGAGCCCGCGGCCGAGCCCTCGAACGCGCGCGGCGATGGTGGGACCGGCGTGCCGTCGGGGTTGCGGCGCGACGGCGGGGCGATGCCTTGAAGCAGGAAGTCGCGGTCATCGACCTCGCGTAGCCGCTCGGGCGTCGCGACGACCTGATCGCTCGGCGGTGCGCTGAGTGCGACGGCGGTTCCGATCGCCGAGGCCGAGGCATCGCAGTTGAGCTTCATCGAGAACCGGCGCCCGTCACGCGCGAAGCTCACGATGCCTTGCAGCTTCACCGACAGCGGCGCACCGGTGTCGGCGTCGAGGACGATCTCTCCGGCGACCGCCTCGACGACTCGCTTCTCACGCCACTTGCGCTGGGCGAGCGGTTCGGTGGCTGCCGTGCGCGGCGTCGGCGCGAGCTTTACGATGATCTTGCGCCCGTTGCGACCTACGACCTGGACGGTGCCCGCATCGGTGAGCTCGGTCCCCGGCGCGAGTAGGTCCCACGTCGCGGCGATCGCCTCGAAGAAGGTGTCGCGCACGGTGGCGGGCTCGTCGGGAACTTCGGGCGCGCGGCCGTGCCAGCGCTGGTAGCGCGGGCGCAGGTAGAGCTGGCCATCGAGGAACAGGATCTCGCGGCCGTAGTCGGCTGAGTTCGAGTAGAGCGCATGGAATGCTTCTTTGGCGCCGAGCTCGATCAGGGTGTGATCGGTGAGGTCGGTGACGCGCTGGCCGGCTTCGTCGACTGCCGTCGCCGTGTCGAGCGTGTAGGTGTGCGGCCCGAGCGCCTTGACCGTGTCGCGGTAAGGACGGGCGAGCGCACGACCGAGCTCGCCCGGATCCTTGGCCGCCTTCGCGATGTTGATCGGCTCGACCTTCTGCTTGGGCGCGATCACGAGCTGGCCGAGGTCCTCATCGGCCACCCCCGGCGAGCGGCCACACCCGGCGAGTGCCAAGGTGGCAAACAGCGCTGCGCGAAGCATCGTCGAGGTCTTAGCTTTCTCGACGCCTTGGGTCAACCAAGCTACCGTTCCACTTGGTGGAAGCTCTTCAACCGCTGACCACGACCGTGGGGGCCGTCTTTGCGGTCTGGATGGGGCTCTTGTGGGGCAGCTTCGCCAACGTCTGCATCTACCGCTGGCCGCCGAGTGACGAGCACCCCAAGGGCCGCTCCGTCGTGGCGCCCGGGTCGCACTGCAGCGCCTGCAAGACGCCGATCAAGTGGTACGACAACGTCCCGCTGCTCAGCTACCTGTGGCTGCGCGGGAAGTGCCGCGCCTGCAAGGCGAGCTTCTCGCCGCGCTATCTGCTCGTCGAGGCGCTCACCGGCGCCATGTTCGGAGTGGTGTGGTGGTTCACGCTTGGCATGGGCGGCATGTTCCTGCCGCTCGACACGCGCCTCCTGCAGTTCGTCCTCTACGCGGCGTTCGTATTCGTGCTCGTTGTCATCACGTTCATCGACATCGACCACAAGCTGATCCTGAACAAGGTCACGATCCCATCGATCGTGCTCGCGTACGGCGCGTCGCTGCTGCTCCACCACCGCTGGTGGGAGGGCCTCGTCGGGATCGCGGTCGGCTACGGGGTGCCGTGGTTGATCGGTGAGATCTACTACCGCCTGCGCGGGCGCGAGGGCCTCGGTCTTGGTGACGGAATGCTGCTGGCGCTGATTGGCGCTTTGCTCGGCTGGCAGGGTGTCGTGGCGTCGCTGTTTGGCGGTTCGCTGCTCGGCAGCGTCATCGGCATCTTCGTGCTCGTTCGCCAGCGTCAAGACGTGATGCGCAGCGAGTTGCCGTTTGGGCCATATCTCGCGGCCGCCGCGACGTTCTATTTGTTTGCCGAGCCCTGGGTTCACCTCTACTTCCGACTGCTATAGTTGCCGCTGTGGGTGGCCCAGCGGCCGAGCAGATCATTGCCGGCGTCGTGCTCAGCGAACGGCTCGCTGTCACGATGTACGGCGCGATCCATCGCGCCCAGTTTGGCGGCCAACGCAACCTGCGCGGCATGGTGGTTGACCCGAAGATGCTCGAGGAAGCCTCGTTTCGCATCTCGCTGACCGACGCCACGAACATCGAGAAGTTCTCCAAGCTCGAGCACCCGAACATCGTGCCGACCGTGACGGTCGAGTCGGGCGGTCCCGACGTCGTGATCGTCACCCGCGGCGTCGGTCGCTACGTCACAGTGCAGGACCTGATCGCGGGTGCGAAGTCGCGCAGTAAGCAAGCCGGCAAGCTGTCGATGCCGGTCGCCGGCCTGATCGGCAAGAACGTCATCGAGGCGCTCGCGAGCGCACATCGGGCTGGCCTCATCCACGGCGCGGTTCACCCGCGCAGCGTGCTGATCGACGAGGACGGCGCGGTTCGTCTCAGCGACTTCATCGCCGGCCGCGCTTTGACCACGGCGGTCGCGCAGGGTGCGGACTCATCGCTGTGGCGCGGGCTCGCCGGGTACATCGCACCCGAGCTCGTCGTCGGCGAGGACCCGACACCCGGCGTCGACGTGTTCGCCGTCGGCGCGTTGATGTTCACGATGCTGTCGGGCGAGGTCCCGCCCGGTCCGCTGCGCTGCACGCCGGCTGTCGAGCGCCTCGTCCAGCGCGCGCTCGATACCGACTCGACGCGCCGCTACAAGACCGCGGCGGACATGCTCGAGAACCTGCTCGAGGCACTCGAGGACGATCGCTGGGAGCTCGCCGACCGTGGCGAGCTGATCAAGGAAGCCGGTCTCACCGGCACCGACGAGAACAACATCGACGACGCGACCGAGGATCTGCTCGCCTCGCTCGGCAGTGCCGCGGTGCAGGTCACGCCGCAGCGCGTGAGCATGGACCTCCGCGCCGAGCAGGCGGCGCGGCGCCAGAGCTCGCCAGGAGTCCAGCAGCAGCAGACCGGTGGCCGGCTCGATGCGCTGCTCGCGGATCTGGGCAACGATCACACGAGCGTCTCGGTTCCCGACGACGAACCATATCGCCGCGATCCGATCTCGGAATTGATCTCGCTCGATCCGCGCAAGCGCGATGCGATCCAGCAATCGGCGACGCGCGTGCCGTCGCTCGACGATCCCGACGACGAGACGCCGATTCCGCCGCCGCGGCGCGACTCCGACGACGACGTCAAGCGGCCCTCGCGCCCGAACACGCGCGACGAGGTCGCGGCGATGAGCGCGCTCGACGAGCTCGACGGGCCGGTGCGTCGCGTGTCGACCGCGGCGGAGCACGCGACCGCAGCCGCCGAGAAGCTGGAGA
>JAYVWH010000123.1:0-1617 GCA_043786265.1 Kofleriaceae bacterium
GGCAGTACGAATACGCCTCGGCGGTCCTCATCGGAGCCTTCGTGCGCGACGCCCCACGCGCGCGAGCCCACGAGCGTGTCGAGCACGGTGCATGGCCGCAGCTGCTCCCACGCGAGGTGGCGACGCTGAGCGTAGCGGGCGACCCCGAGCTTGCGCGGCATCACCTCGACGCGGAGGTAGCGGGCGCGCTTGCCGTCGAGGAACACGACCTCGACCTGGTCGCCGTCGAGCCCGCAGACCCGGGCGGTCGCACCTTGCGGACGGATCTCACCCTCGACGGCGCGATCGACGCGCGTCGTGACCTCGGTCCCCATGGGCAGTGGAACTGCCGCCGGGTCGAGGTCGGCAAGACCACCGAGTCGCAGCGCCATGACGTATGGTGCCATGGCGTCGAATAGTTGGCGCGTCTCGGTCCTTTCTCCCGTGGTGCGTCGTCGCAAATCCCGGTTCCAGGTCGTCTTGCTCGCGTTGCTCGCGGGCATTGCCGGCGGGACGTACCTGTTGCTCAAGCTCAGCGCCGATGCCCGCCCGCCGCTGCTGATGCCGCGCGATTGCGACGTCGGCGCGACCATGCTCGGCATCGACGTCTCCTACTACCAGGGGGAGGTCGTGTGGCCGCGGGTGAAGAAGGCCGGTGTGACGTTCGCGTTCATTCGCGCCTACGACGGCACCGAGATCTTCGACACGCAGTTCTACGCGAACTGGCGCGGTGCAAAGGCTGCGGGGATCGAGCGCGGCGCATATCAGTACTTCCGTCCCGAGCTCGCGCCGATCGATCAGGCGGATGTGCTGATCAAGGTTCTGCGCACGAGCGGAACGGGCGAGCTGCCGCCGGTGCTCGACATCGAGACCACCGCGGGGCTGCCGCTGCAGACCGTCGCGGAGCGCGCCAAGATCTGGATCGATCGGGTCCGCGCGGAGCTGAAGGTCGAGCCGGTCGTCTACACCAACCCTGCGCTGTGGCGGCTGAGGCCCGCGACGGAGATCTCCTCGCAGGCGCTGTGGCTCGCACACTATACGACCACGTGTCCCGAGCTCGCCCTGCCGTGGCAACGCTGGAGTTACTGGCAATACACGGATAACGGCCGGATCTCCGGGATCACCGGTGCGGTCGATCTCGATCTGCGCGCACGCTAGCGCACATCGCGGCACACGCGGATTTTCCTCGGGAGGAAGCCCGCAGTCGGGTCAGCGTATCAAGACGTGGTGAGCAGTACGGACGAGGTGACCGTCGTGCAGGTCGACGATGATGCCGACACCCTGACGAACGGTGTCGACGAGCGCATCCTGCGCGCGTTGCGTGCAGGCACGTGCAATGACTGGCCGCCCGAGCCACCGCCGCCCGCCGAGCTCGAGGCGGCACTCGCCGAAGGTACGCAGCCTCGGCGCGCCGCCATGTTCGCGGCCGTGCTTCGTCCGACGACGTCGAGCTAGTTCGGTGCGCGGCTTCGCCGCGTCATTTTCCCCTACCTCGGCCCCAACCCGTAGAGCCCGGATCATTTTTGAGATTGGCTCTAGCTAGATTCCGAGCTGCTTCGCGACGATCACCTTCATGATCTCGTTCGTGCCGGCGTAGATGCGCTGCACCCGTGCGTCCATGAACGCGCGGGTGACCGG
>JAYVWH010000124.1:0-4273 GCA_043786265.1 Kofleriaceae bacterium
AAGCTTAGGAACTGCTACTGCCGCTTGGACCCGCCGAGCTCGTTCTAATCGATCGCGAGTTTTAGTGAATCGCTTCAGCGGCGGCCTAAGCCAGATCCACCTCGCGGCGGGATCGGGATCCACCCTGGTTGCGGAGCGGCGGCGGGATAATGATCCACCGGTTCCTCTGGGCGTACCGGTTTGGCGGATGCCATTTCTCGCGTGGCCTGGAAGCCTGGCCGTGAGACGCAGACCGGTGCGGGACGAGATAGTGGTCGCTGCGCGAGTTGAAGAAAGCGGAGGAGGTGAGGATCTTCGAGGTGTTCAAAGCCGACGGAGACCTCATGAGCCCGAGAATCGAACTCCCTCCTCCTGATCCGGAGAATTGCCTGATCACATCGCGGGTGTCCAGGTACAAGGGAGGGACGCTCATCGATGAGGATGTTCGCGACCTCGTCGAGCACGCACGCCGCCTCTGCGATCCGGATGGCTACCGACCGGGCTCCTGTCCGCGGTGCCAGCATCGGATGCTTCACGTTCACTGCTACCCGGAGCGCCGGCCGCACGGCGATTCGCGAATGCCACCGGTGGTTCGAATCGCGCAGTACGTGTGCGCGAGCTCGGACTGCGGCGCGACTTGGCGCATCTTGCCGATGTTCCTTGCACGGCACCTCTGGCGCGCGTGGGCGACGGTAGAGCGTGTGATCACGTCCGACGAGGTGACGACGACGGATACCGCGCCGCCAATTCCCGAGCGTACGGTGCGGCGGTGGCGTGCTCGTCTCGCCGCCACGGCGCGCGTGCTTGTCGTGTTGCTCGCGGCGAGTGGCGTAGTCGTGCTCGAAGGCATCGCGGCGCGCGTCGGCGTCGACGTCAGCCGCGGATCGCTCGTCGCCGAGTACGCCGATGTGGCTGACGTCGACGCGGGTGAGCGGCTCTCCGCGATCGCGGGGCTCGTCCACCGACTCGAGCGAGGAGTGCGTCTCATGTGATCTCGGCAGGCGTCGGCCTACAGGGATTCGATCCCATCTTTAATGGCCGCTTGCCTTCGTCAGGATGTGGGCGTGGACGACGACACCAGGAGTGCCATGCACCAGCCGCACGCCGAGACGCGCGTGGTCGAGATCGCGGCGCTCGGCGAGCGGCTCTCTGCGTTGCGTTTGTGCGACGCTGAGGCGCTCGCGACCGTGCGCCGCTCGCTCGAGCAGTACGGACAGATCTCCGCGCTGACGCTGTTCGCAGAGCCCGGCAGCCTCGAGATTATCGACGGTTTCAAGCGGGTTCGTGCAGCACGCGCGCTCGGCTGGGCGACGCTGGCAGCGCGCATCGATGAGGTGGGGTCGATCGATGCGAAGCTGCGGCTGCGCGAGTTGCACGATCGGCGCGGGCTCACCGAGCTCGAAGAGGCGTGGCTGGTGCGTTCGCTCTATCGCGAAGATCACCTATCCCAGCCCGAGATCGCGCGGCGAATGAGTCGGCACAAGAGCTGGGTCTGGCGTCGGCTGATGCTCGTCGAGGCACTCGATCCGATCGTGCAGGTCGACGTGCGGCTCGGACTGATCGCGCCGCGCGCGGCGGTCGCCGTGAGTCGGTTGCCACGTGGCAACCAGCAAGCGGCGAGTGCCGTCGTGGTGCACCGCGGCCTGACGTTCCGACAGACCGAAGCACTGGTCGACGACGCGCTCCATCAGCCCGACGACGCCGCGTGCGCGGCGCTGCTCGCCCGACGGCTCGATGGTCCGGTGATCGGCACGTCACCGGGACCGCGTCCCGCGCGCGAGGCTCGCAGCGACGTCGATCGGATGAGCCTCGACATCCTGCGTGTACGCGAGATCGCGGCGCGGCTCGAAGCGCGGCTGCTGTCGACGCCGCTCGAGGTGTTCGCGCCGGCTGCGGCCGAGCTGATGCGCGACGCGCTCGCGCGCCTGTCACCCGTGCTGCGCGCGCTCGACGGTGTCATCCGCACCGTGACCGGCGAGGCCACATGACCTGGCGCAATCGCGAGGAGCTCGTTCACGAGGCCGCCCTTCTCGCGAAGCAGGGTGAGTCGCGGCGCGCCATCGCCCTCGCCCTCGGCGTGAGTCGCAACACCGTTCGCACGTTGCTCGCGGCGCACGCGCAGGGCCGCAGCACCGAGCAGGTCGTGATCCCACAGCGGCCGAAACGCGCCCCGCGTCCTGCAAAGATCGATGCGTGGCGACCGCGGGTCGCCGAGCTGATGACGCGCTTCGCCGACATCACTGCGCAGCGCGTGTTCGAGATCTTGCGCGTCGAGGGCTTCGAAGGTGGCTACACCGGCGTCAAGCGGTACGTGCGCAAGCTTCGCCCGCCCGCGAAGCCGACCCCGAGCCTGACCACGCCCGACTACGGCCCCGGCAAGATGGCCGAGAGTGACTGGTCCCCCTACTCGATTCGATTCACCACCGGAATCACGGCGATGATCCAGGCTCTGTCGTACGTGCTTGTCACGAGCAAACGGAAATTCTTCGAGCTCTACGAATCAAACGACCTGCACGCGCTGATGGACGGTCACGATCGCGCCTTCGCGCGGTTCGGCGCCTGCGCGCACGAGTGCAAGTACGACAGCCAGAAACCGGTGGTCCTGCGTTGGGAGTGCAATCAGCCCATCTACAATCCTCGCTTCCTCGCGTTCTCGACCCACTACGAGTTCCGTCCCGTCGCCGTCAGGCGCGGGCACCCGAACGACAAACCTCGGACGGAGCGATCGTTCTGGGAAGTCGAGCGGTCGTTCCTCAACGGCCGCGAGTTCCGCGACCTCGATGACATGCGCGCCCAGCTCGCGCACTGGCTC
The DNA here is from genome assembly GCA_043786265.1 of Kofleriaceae bacterium. Lineage (GTDB taxonomy): Bacteria > Myxococcota_A > Polyangia > Haliangiales > Haliangiaceae > JABFXX01. The sequence goes on from JAYVWH010000124.1 coordinate 2,792, forward strand.
AATCACATCGTTGACCACCGCGTACTCGAAAAGCGCACGGCGCTCGAGCGTTTCGCCGAGGAGCGTGACCACCTCGTCGCGCTGCCGCGGCGTCCCTACGACACGGCGCGTGTCGTCTATCGTGTCTGCGGCATCGACGGCTTCGTCGCCTGGGGCGGCAACCACTACGCGATTCCCTACGACCACGTCACCGACCTTCTGCCGGTGCGCATCACACAGCGCGAGCTCTTCGTCTATGCCGCCGATCTCAAGTGCGTTGCGCGCCACGAGCTCGGCCCTCGCGGCGCGGGCCTCAAGCTCGACCCGGCAGGCTTCCACCCAGCGCCGCAACGACACCGCCCCCCGATCGATCTCGATCAGCTCCACATCGCGTTCGGCAACATGGGCGAGCGCGCGGCCGAGTTTTTCGGACTGATGAGCCTCGGCGCGCCACGGGTGTGGAGCGCGCAGGCGCGCCAAATCCTGCTCTTGCGCGAGCGCTACGCGACCGACGAGATCGACTCCGCGCTCGGCCACGCTGCGGACTTCGGTGCGCGCGATCACGCCACCGTCGAGCGCATCCTTGCCGCACGCGCCCTGCCGCGCACGCTCGACGAGTACGTCGCCGAGGACACGGCACGCCACCTCGAACAGACCCTCGGTTACGCGCGCACGGTGCCGCGTGACCTCACCGAGTATGACCGCCTTCCCCTCACCTCCGCGTCGCGGTCGCGCACCCAGGAGATGACACCATGGCAAAGCGAACCACCGGTAACCGAACCACACCCCGAGAGCGCGGACAAGGCGATGACGACCTCGTCCTCGAGCGACTCCGACGGCACCTCGAATTCCTCGGGCTGACCCGCACCCTCGACGAGCTCGACGAAAGACTCGCGTGGGCCGCCCACGAGCGCCCCGGCGCGACCGCTCTACTCGAGCACGTGCTCGGCGTCGAGGCGGCGCACAAGCTCGAGCAGCGCGTCGCACGGCGCATCGACACCAGCGGGCTCGTCGAGCGCAAAGCCCTCGAGGCGTTCGAGTGGGACTTCCAGCCGACGCTCGACAAGGCGCTCGTACTCGAGCTCGCGCGGCTCGACTTCGTGCGCCGGCATGACGACCTCGTGATTACCGGCAAGAACGGCACCGGCAAGAGCCACATCCTCAAGGCGCTCGCCGTGCGCGCCTGCGAGCAGGGGATCCGCATGCGCTACGCCCGCTGCGTCGATCTCCTCGATGACCTTCACGCTGGGCTCGCCGACGGAACCTACGCGCGGCGGCTCAAGGGATGGGCGCGCGCCGAACTACTTGTCATTGACGATGTTGGCCTTGGCCAGGTGAAGAAGCGCGCCGATGAGCCGACCGCCGCGCACACCCTCTACAATCTCATCGATCGTCGGCATGGCCACGTTTCGACTGCGGTCACCTCGAACATCGCGCTCAGTGACTGGGGCCGCTACCTCGGCGACGCCACGCTCACCGCCGCGATCCTCGACCGCCTCGCCA
>JAYVWH010000125.1:0-2286 GCA_043786265.1 Kofleriaceae bacterium
AGCGAACGGGAAAGAACAGCGCCTTTGCCCACGGGACAGGGCCCATGTAGCAGGCGAGCAGCATGCAGTACTGATCGAAGAAGCTGCGGTGGTTCGACACCAGCATCACACCGGTCTCGGGGCGCAACGCCATCAGGTCCTCGAGACCATCGGCGAAGATCCGGTTCGCGATCACCGTGCGGACCCAGACATAGCTGACGCCGCGGAGAAACCGCGTCTGCAGCCACTTCCCGCGTGGGTCTTCGTTGGTCAGCTCGCCGACCTTGAGTGCGAGCTTTTCGAACCGCGTCAGCGGGACATCCTCGGCCATCTGCGACCGAATACCACAGCCCGAGTCAAGCGAGTCGGACCCGGCGAACGGGGCGATCCGGGCCGATCCAGGCCGCCTTTTGAGCTCCCGTCGCGTTGACGGGATGGGACGCCCCCACTATCTTCCGCAACATCTCGATGTCACTCGAATTCTCTGCAGACGCGCAGACGAAGATCAGGGCTCTTTGCGAGAGATATCCGACGAAGAAGCCGGTGGTCCTCGCCGCACTTCATCTCGCGCAAAAAGAGTTCGGCCACCTGAGTGACGACGCACTCAGACTGGTCGGCAAGACCCTCGACCTTCCGTACGCCCATGTCTACGGCGTCGCGACCTTCTACACGATGTTCCGTCGCGAGCCGGGCGGCAAGCAGACCATCCGCATGTGCACGAACATCTCGTGCATGTTGCGCGGTGGCTACGACGTGCTCGCCGCGTTCGAGCAGAAGCTCGGCCTCAAGAAGGGCCAGTCGAACAGCGACTTCTCCCTCGTCGAGGAGGAGTGCATCGCCGCGTGTGCGAACGCACCGTGTGCCGTCGTTGGCACCAAGTACTTCCTCGACCTGACGACGGCGGACGTCGACAAGGTGATCGCGGAGCTCAAGCAGAGCCCGCGCCCCGAAGGGGAGGTCGTGTAATGACCGCGTCGATCGGTACCAAGGTCGTCACCGCGAAGTTCGGTAACGAGAACGCACGGACTCTCACCGGGTATGAGCAAGCAGGCGGCTACACAGCGCTGAAGAAGGCACTGTCGTCGATGACGCCTGACGCGATCATCGCCGAGGTCAAGGCATCGAACCTGCGCGGTCGCGGCGGCGCTGGTTTCGCGACCGGCGTGAAGTGGGGCTTCGTCCCCAAGGACGCCAAGACCGTTCACATCGTCGTCAACTGCGACGAGTCCGAGCCCGGCACCTGCAAGGACCGCGAGCTCGTCTACTGGGATCCGCACCTCCTCATCGAGGGCATCGTGATCTCGGCGTTCGCGCTCAAGGCGAAGGACAACTACATCTACATCCGCGGCGAAATGATGCGCGAGTACGCGGTGCTCGAGAAGGCTGTCAAAGAGGCCTATCAGCGCGGCTATCTCGGCAAGAACGTCGCTGGCACCGGCTTCGAGTGCAACATCACGGTGCATCGCGGCGCGGGCGCGTACATCTGCGGCGAGGAGACTGCGCTGCTCAACTCGCTCGAGGGCCTGCGCGGTCAGCCGCGCCTCAAGCCGCCGTTCCCGGCGGTCAAGGGCCTGTTCGGCAACCCGACGATCGTCAACAACGTCGAGACGCTGATGAACGTGCCGTTCATCGTCGAGAAGGGTGGCGCCTGGTTCAACGACCTCGGCACTGGCCGCTCCGGCGGAACGCGCATCGTGTGCGTGTCCGGTCACGTCAACAAGCCCGGCGTCTACGAGCTGCCGATGAACGTGTCGTTCAACACGATCATCAACGACGTGTGCGGCGGCGTGTGGAAGGGCCGCAAGGTCAAGGCCGTCATTCCCGGTGGCGTGTCGATGCCGCCGCTCGATGCGAGCGAGCTCGACGTGTTCAGCGAGTTCGACGCGCTGCAGACCGACGAGCGGATCAAGCCCGTGATGGTCAAGCCGACCCAGCAGTTCGACCTCGGTGGTGGCCGCGCGCTGCGCTCGATGGCGGGCTCGGGCGGCATCGTCGTGATGGATGATCAGACCGATATCCCGAAGGCGCTGTGGCGCATCCTGAAGTTCTTCGCCCACGAGTCATGCGGTCAGTGCACGCCGTGCCGCGAGGGCACCGGCTGGCTCGAGAAGGTCAGCCGCCGGATCGCCGAAGGTAACGGCAAGCCCGGCGATCTCGATCTGCTCGCGGAGATCGCACACGGCATCGCCGGCAACACGATCTGCGCGCTCGGTGATGCAGCCGCGTGGCCGACGCTCGGATTCCTCACCAAGTTCCGCGCCGATTTCGAAGCGGCGATCAAGAAGGTGGCCGCATGAGGATCCTGGT
>JAYVWH010000126.1:0-2359 GCA_043786265.1 Kofleriaceae bacterium
GCCGCAGCTACCCAAGCTGACCGAAGCGCTGCAGACAGGTAACTTGAACTTCTCGCAGGCCCGCGAGCTCGCGCGGGTCGCCACGCCGGACACCGAGCAGGTGTGGATCGACAAGGCCGCTGATCTCAACGTTCGCCAGGTCGAGCAGGCGGTCGCTGGCCACTGTAAGGGTGCTCTGCCCGACGATCCGATCGATCCGCGGCTGGTGCGCAAGACGCTGTGGCTCAGCGTCCGTCCCGAAACCGACGTGCTGTTTCGCGAGGCACGCAAGGTGCTCGACAAGGAACGCGGCGAGAAGCTCGATGACGATGCGGTGCTCGAAGCACTGTGTCGTGCCTATCTCCGCGGACACCGGCGCGGCGGAGCCACCCACGTGGGTGCCGAGGAAGTCGGGCACCGCGGCGGGGCCACCCACGGGGGCGCCGAAGACGTCGGGCAGCGCGGCGGGGCCACCCACGTGGGTGCCGAAGAAGTCGGGCAGTGCGGCGGGGCCACCCACGTGGGTGCCGAAAAGGTCGAGGAGAGCGGCGGGGCCACCCACGGTGCCGGGTGCGACGAGCAGGGCGAGACCGCCGTCAGTGTCGACTCGATCCGGAGCGCGCCCGGAACGCCGAACGGCATCTCGCGTGCGAACCGGGGAGCGCCTTACCGCGTTGCCGTGACGGTCTGCCGCGACTGCAAGCGTGGCTGGAAGCACGGCGGAGGCCTCGTCGAGGAGATGACACCACCGGCTGTCGAGACGGCGATGTGTGATGCGCAGTATATCGGCGATCTCGACTCCAACATCGTCGAGCGTGCGCGCCAGGAAATCTCAGAGGCGATGCGGCGCAAGGTGATGCACCGTGATCAGGAGCGCTGCCAGGCACCCGGGTGCCGCGCGCACAACAATCTCGACGTTCACCACATCGTTCACCTCGAGCACGGCGGCACGAATGAGTACTCCGGCCTGATCACGTTGTGCGAAGCGCACCACCTGGCACATCACGCCGGCACGCTCGTGATCGCACGTGTCAACGGCGAGCTGACGTTCCGCCGCGAAGGTCGAGACAATTTCATGCGCGCGACCCGCGAGGTCGACACCAAGAAGGCACTCCACGCGCGTGGCTTCGACCGCGAGATGGTCAAAGAGATCATGGCGCGAACGGCCACCCACGTCGGTGTCACCGACCTGTCGGTCGAGCAGTGGCTCACGATCGCGCTGCGCTACGCGGAGAGGACAACGCTGTGAGCGGACGCTACTGACGGCATTCGCCTAGTTACGTCGGTGGACGCATAACGCTTACCTTCTTCTCGGCGGTCGCTGATGAGTCTCGATGCAAAATCACGCAACAGGTCACTCGTCCTGCGTCACATGCGCGACTCGACCGCGCTCACGAGAGCGGCACCCAACGTCGAACCACCGGTCGCCGTACATGTTGAACCCGGCGAGGAGCTTGTTGGGTGGTATCAAAATCCGCCACCCTGGGAACACGAAGTCATCGTCTTCACGACCGACGCGTTCATCTGCGTCGATGGTGTCGATGTAAAACGAATCGCTTACGCTGATGTCGTTGACTATGAATCTCCAAAGAAGCTTCCGCCGCAGCGAAGTCTTACCGTGCACACACGGAGCGGCGTTCACGTAGTACGTATTGCCGGACTGCATCCGGTACAACCCCAGGACAACTTCTGCCTACTGCAGCTGGTCAACGCCTTGGCGAAGATCGCCGAAGCCGCCGGGCGGAACTGAGAACCCCTTCCGTCGGGGCGCTCCAGGATGAGTCGGCCGTACGAGGCTGCCGCTAGGCAGCGCGGACCTTGCCGGTGCGCGCGGCTTCTTTCCGTAGCGCTGCGGCGCGCGCGTTCATCTCGCGCTCGTCCGCATCGTTCTCGTGGTCGTAACCGAGAAGGTGGCAGAGGCCGTGCGACGCGAGATGCAGCAGCTCGGCGTAGAGGCCGCGCTTGGCCTGGCGCTTTGCCGTCGGGACGGAGATCACGATGTCGCCCAGGAGGGCAGCGTCGGCCGACTCGGCCTCGCGCTGCGCAAAGGCGAGCACGTCGGTCGGCTTGTTCTTGCCACGGTAGTCACGATTGAGCTCTTGGATCGCCGCGTCGTCACACAGGCGGAGCGCGACCTCGAGGTCGGCACGGCCTTCATGGAGCGCGGCGGCCTTGACCATGCGAGCAACCTCGCGGCGTAGCTTGGCGCGCGTGCGTGGGTCGAGGGTGACGGTGTCGTCGACCGAGAGATCGAGGGGCATCGCTCGGCGTTCGGCGAGGGCTAGCGCGCGTTGCCGCGGCTGGTGATGTCCCAGACCCGCGAGCCCACGAACACGTCGAACAGATCGGTGTCGAGCTGGCCGCGCTTGACCTCACTTGA
>JAYVWH010000127.1:0-7606 GCA_043786265.1 Kofleriaceae bacterium
CACTGCTACCAGATCGCACGCGGCGAAGCGATGGAGTGCGGAGCGATCCTCGACGTCGTGTCGCTACTGCACGAGGTTCCGGATGCTGAGCTCGCGGACGGAAAAAAGCTGGTTGTCCGCATCGTCGGCATGCTGAGCACGATGTGCCGATGATCGAGCCAGGCCGAGCACGGGCACGCGCACGAGGACGAGGACGCTTCACGCAATTCCTTCATCCAGGCGGCGGTTTTGATGCGAAGGTAGGGCTAGCTGGCGGCTTTGGACTCGAGGACGAGCTCGGGACGCGCCCGGTGCTCGACCACCTCGCGCGTGACGACGCATTCCTTGACGCCGGTCAGCGACGGAATTTCGTACATCACGTCGAGCATCACTTCCTCGAGGATCGCGCGCAGGCCGCGTGCACCCGAGGCGCGACGCGAGGCTTCCTCGGCGATCGCCTTGAGGGCGTCGGGGCGGAAGTTAAGCTTCACGCCTTCGAGCTCGAACAGGCGGTGGTACTGCTTCGCGAGCGCATTGCGCGGCTTCCACAGCACCTCGGTCAGCGCTTCGACATCCAGCGCGTCGCACGAGACGATCACCGGCAGACGTCCCATGAACTCGGGGATCATGCCGAACTTGATCAGATCCTCGGTGCGGGCGAGCCGGCGCAGCTCGTCCTTGTCATCCTCAGCCGTCGAGACCTGGGCACCAAAGCCGAGGCCGCGCTGCCCGGTGCGACGGCGGACAATATCCTCGAGCCCGTTGAAGGCGCCGCAGCAGATGAACAGGATGTCGGTCGTATCGATCTGGATCAGCTCCTGCTGCGGGCGGTTGCGCGCGCCATCAGGAGTGATCGTCGCGGTCTTGCCTTCGAGGATCTTGAGCAGCGCCTGCTGCACGCCCTCGCCGGACACATCGCGCGTCGGAGACGGCGAGCCGCCCTTGCGCGCGATCTTGTCGATCTCGTCGATGCAGATGATGCCGCGCGCCGTCTTCTCGACGTCGCCACCAGCAGCGCGGAACAGCGCCTTGACGACGCTCTCGACGTCCTCGCCGACATAGCCCGCCTCGGTCAGCGTGGTTGCATCCGCGATCGCGAACGGGACGTCGAGCTTCTTGGCGAGGGTCTGCGCGAGCAGGGTCTTGCCGGAGCCGGTGGGACCGACCAGCAGGATGTTGCCCTTCTGGAGCTCGACGTCGCTGGCCTTGCCGCGCAGTCCGATGCGCTTGTAGTGGTTGTAGACCGCGACCGCCATCGCGCGCTTCGCGTCTTTTTGACCGACCACGTACTTGTCGAGCTCATCGACAATCGCGCGCGGCGGCGGGTACTTCGGACGCTCCGACGCTTCCTCCTTGGCGAGGATGTCGTTGCACAGTGTCACGCACTGATCGCAGATGAAGACGCGCGGTCCAGAGATGAGCTTGCGAACCTCGCGCCGCTGCTTTCCGCAGAAGGAGCAGTGGAACTCTTCCATCCAGCCCCAATTCTTACATGTTCCAAGGGCATGGCAATAGGTCGAATCCCCTGAGATGAGAGGGCATGACACTAAGCGTCGGGACGACCTTGACGCGGTGAGCTGGTAGCGGAGATCACTGCCCGGAAGTGCGGGCCGTCGTGATCTGCGGAGATCCGGAGCAAGCGGGCAGGGAGCCCAGCTCGGTAGCCACGCTCATCACCGAGCTAGGTGGGCGGGTATCCGTGGGTCGCTTCGATCTTGGGGGCCTCGACGAGGAAGATCTGCTGGCCCACCCACCTGTTGCGGTGGTCATCGAGGCCGGGGATGACTGGCAGCGGGCGCAAAAGACGATCCAGAAAATCCGCGACGGGGGTCCCCTCCTCGAAGTTCCGATCCTGGTCGCGGTGACGGTCGCTCGGTTACCCGCGCTCGATTTCTCGATCGGCTTTGACGACTTCCTCCTGATGCCGATCGTCCCGGCCGAGCTGTACGGACGATTACGTCAGCTCGACTGGAAGAGCGCGACCTTCGGGACCGATGAAGTCATCAAGATCGACGACCTCGTGATCGACATCGCTGGCTACGAGACGCGGATCGCGGGTCGCCGGGTTGACCTCACGCATCAGGAGTTCGAGCTGCTGCGATTTCTGGCCCAGCACCGTGGACGCGTGTTCACCCGGCAAGCCCTGCTCGAGCGCGCATGGGGGTACCAGTATGCAGGTGGGACACGCACCGTCGATATTCACGTCCGCCGGGTCAGAAGCAAGCTGGGCGCCTCCGGTGAGCTGATCGAAACCGTGCGCAACGTCGGTTACAAGATGCGCACCTGACCCTTGGGGGAGGTCCCGCGGGTGTATCCTCTTCACGTGGGTGGACGCGCCTCGATCGTCGGAGCGGCGGAGACGAGCGTCGGCAAAGTGCGAGACCACAACGAGGACTCGCACTTCATCGACCCCGAAGCGGGCATCTTCATCGTGTGCGACGGCATGGGTGGACACGCCGCCGGTGAAGTCGCGAGTGCGCTCGCGGTCAAGACGATCCGCTCGCGGTGGTCGGGCAACGCAATGGAGGCGGTCGCTGATCGCTGGCTCGCGAAGGGCACCCCGGACGCGCGCAAGGAGCTGCTCGGTGCGGTCACGCAGGGGGTGCTCGCCGCACACGATGCGATCGTTTCGGAGGCCGCGTCCGACCATGGCAAGAAGGGCATGGGCACCACGGTGGTCGCGGCGATCATCGTGGGCGGCGATGTCGTGTTCGCGCACTGCGGTGATTCGCGCGCATACCTCGTGCGCGATGGCATCACGGTCCAGCTGACCGAAGACCACACGCTCCTCGCGCGCTTGCTCGCCGCGGGCGTCGATGTCGACGTCGATGGCGACGGCGCGCGGTTCAAGAGCATGCTGACCAATGCGCTCGGCATCGGTCAGGAGTGCAAGGTCTCGTGCTTCGTCGTGCCGGTCGCCGATGGCGATCGCTTCCTGCTGTGCAGCGACGGCATCACCGAGTACCTCCAGGAGAACGAGATCGGCGAGGTGCTCACGACGATGCCGAGCCCGGCGCGCTCGGCGCAGCGCCTTGTCGAGATCGCGCTGCAGCGTGGCGGTGGCGACAACGCGACCGCGCTCGTCGTCCGCGTGCTCGAAGCGGGGGAGACGGCAAGACCCGCCGAGCAGCTGCGCCGCGAGGAGCAGGCGATCTTCTCGTGCCCGCTATTCGAGAAGCTCAATCCGCAGCAGCGGCTCCGAGCCCTGCGCATCGCTCTGCCGCGCGATCACGCGACGGGCGAGAAGGTCCCTGCGAACACGCTGGGTGATCGCGTGTCGTGGATCATCGTCGAGGGCGAGGTCGAACAAGACGGCCACATGCGTGGCCCCGGATCGCTCCTCTATCCCGAAGCAATGCTCGCGGACCGGCCACTGCCCGACAAGGAAGGTCTAGCCATCGCCCGCAGCGAAGTTCGCGCGCTCGCGATGCGCTCCGACGATTTCAAGGAGTTGTGCGACGACGATCCGGAGATCGGCGAGCACCTGCTGGGCGCGATCGGGACCGAGATCACGCGCCGCCGCCCGCAGCGCCGTACCGGCAAGGTCGCGGTACAGTTCGATGCCGACCGTGGCGCTACGGATCCGGGCGACATCGCCACCGCTGACGCCTTGCAGCGGCCGGCAACGAAGATCGACCCTGACGGCGATCTCTCGCGCGGCGACCCATTGCAGCGTTCGGCCGTCGACCCGATGGGTGATACGGCGCAGCGCGTCGCGGTCGAGCCGGACCTCTCTCTCGCCGATCCGCTGCAACGTCTCGGTGTTGCGCCTGCAGAAGCTCCAGACATCGCCCGCGGCAACACGTTGCTGGGCATTGCAGGCGTGGCCCCACCGTCGGCGGATGACGACAACAAGCCGCGCCAGCCTCAGCCGCGTGCCTCCACGGTGCCACCCCACACGGTGCGCACCCGCGCGACCACGGATCACGGCACCCCCGTCGCCGAACGGACGCAGCCCGAGCTCGAAGCCGACGAGGTGCGCCGTCGCCGTGCACGCGGCAGCACGCCTCCCTCCGGCAAGTCCCGCAGCGGATTGATCGTGCCGCCCGCTGACACCGCCGCGGATGTCGATGAAGCGCTCAGCGAGATGACGGATCTCGTCGACGACGACGCACCTGACGATGCGGAGATCTCGGTCGAGCGCGAGCCCGAGGTGCGGCCGACGCTGCCCGTCATCTCCCAGACGCTGCGCCCACCGGCCCCCCCGTCCCTGCGTCCACCCGCCGCGCCCAAGCCGGCGCCCCCGAATCATCACAGCGACCCCGAAATCCAGATCGAGGAGCTGGTCGAGCTCGAGGCCGACGAGCCGGTCGAGCAGCACATCACGCTCAATCTCGATGACGTCGATGATTCGCCGGCGCGCGCGGTCAGTGAGGGCGACGGGACGATCACGCTGACCGTCGACGATGCGTCGGGATCGGTCAGCGTCGAGCCGCTCGTCGCGGCCGACTCTGCACCGCACAAGCGCCCGAAGCCGTCGACGACCGACGCGCCCGAATAGAGCCCGTCTCAAAGACGATCCGGGCTCTACGGGTTGGGGCCGGTAGGGAGGAATGACGCGGCGAAGCCGCGCACCGAATCGTTACGGCTTGGTGTAGTCGGTGAGGTCGACGGTCAGGTCGCCGAGCTCGGTATGCGCGACCACTTTGAGCGGAACGCGATCGGCATCGTCCGACAGCCACACGGTGAAGGTACGGACCGGCTTACCCTCCTCGACGGTGAAGTCCGGCCGCGCACGAAACGAGGATCCCTCGAACTTCAGCGCGCGGCGATTGCCCACCGCTGAGCCGATCGTCTCGGACGCGAGGACCTTGACGTCGACGCGCCACAAGCGCCGACCGCCGACAACGAACACCTGACGCGTGGTGCCGGGCGTCGCCTTCCAGCCGCGGATCTGCGCCATTGCGGTGTGCGTGTCGTGGACGATCTGCTTGCCGAAGTTGATCTTGAAGCTCTGCGGCTTCGGCTCGTCGTTGCGCTGATAGGTAACCTCGGCGAGGTTGCCGCTGAATGTCGCGTGCGCAGTGGTCTTGCGGCTGCCTTGCTCGACGAGCGTATCCAGCTGGAGCGGCCGGCCGGTCTCGAGCTCGATCACCGTGGTTGCTTCATCGACGATTCGCTTGAGCAGCGCAGCGGCACCGGCGGTGTTCGCGCGCGACTTGACGACGATGGCGCGCTTGCCTTCGAACTCGCCGACATCGCCCACCGCGAGTGCAGCCTCACCCGCAAGGACGCCGCCGATCCGGACCTCGAAGGCCATTGACTCGCCCGGGCTCAGCCCGATGTTGTTGGTGGCGGTCTCGACGGTGGCACTCCCCGTTTTTGGGGCCGTCGGCAGGCTCATCGCCTCGGCGCCCGCACATCCGGCCAGTGCAATCCATAGCCCGATCCAGGCGCGCCCCATCTCTATAGAGTGGACGAACCAGCGCGGCGCGCAAGCGGTGTTAACGTCGACACGTGAAGGCGGTCACGACGGTTGGCGTTACTTTGGGGGACCCCGCGGGAATCGGGCCCGAAATCGTCGTAGCCGCGCTCCATGCGGCACCGCGTGAATGGCGCGAGCGAATCATCGTCTTTGGAGATCGAGGCCCGCTCGAACGTGCGGCCGCGTCCCTGTCGCTCGAGCTACCGCCGCTGACGATCGTCGGCGACGGAAAGGGCGATGCGGCAACTCCTGGCGCACCCGATCAGATCAGCGGTGCGGCGCAAGTCGGATATCTCGAGGCGGCGGCGGCTGCGGCAGCACGCGGCGAGCTGGCAGCGATCGTCACCGCGCCGATCTCGAAGACCTGGGCGCGCCGCGCCGGGTTCGAGTTTCTCGGCCATACAGAGATGCTCGCAGCGCGGCTCGGCGCGCGCGATGTGGCGATGTTCTTCGTCGGCCCAAAGCTCAAGGTCGCGCTCGTTACAGTGCACCGGCCGCTCGCAGAGGTCGTGAGCGATCTGTCGACCGAGCGTGTCCGCGTCGTGGTCGAGCTGGTCGCGCGATCGCTCGTGCTCGACCTCGGTATGATCGCGCCGCGCATCGGCGTGGTTGGCCTCAACCCACACGCGGGGGAAGATGGACTGCTCGGCGACGAGGATGCGGAGATCATCGCGCCGGCTCTCGTCGAGGCGTTGCCACCGGCGACCCTGCTCGGTCCGCTCGTTCCCGACGCAGCGTTTCGCGACGCGGTCGAGGGTCGCTACGACGCACTCGTCGCGATGTATCACGATCAGGGTCTCATTCCGGTCAAGCTCATCGACTTCGAAGACTCGGTCAACGTGACGCTGGGGCTGCCGATCGTGCGCACGTCACCGGATCACGGCACGGCGTATGACATCGCGGGTCGCGGAATCGCGCGCTCGTCGTCGATGAAGCGCGCACTCGCACTCGCGATCGAGATGATCGGTCGCCGAGCGGGCGCAGCTGACTAGTACTAGCCCTAGTACATCGCGCGCAGCGCTTCGGTGTCGCTGATGATGACTTTGCGGCCCTCGGTCAGGATCAGCTGACGGCGCTTGAACTGCGACAGCGTGAGCGACACGGTCTCGCGCGTGGAGCCGATCAAGTTCGCGAGCTCCTGGTGTGTGATCTTGAGGGCGACCAATGTCCCGCGCGCATCGTCGACGCCGTATTCGGCGGCGAGCTTCACCAGCAGCTCGGCGAGCTTGCTCGACACGTCGCGGAACACGAGCGCCTCGACCTTGTTCTCGAGCTCGCGGCGGCGAACGATCATCAGGCGCGTCATCGCGAGCCCGAGCGAGGGATGGCTTTGCATCAGCTCCTCGTAGTGCGCGCGATCGACCTCCGACAGCAGCGCATTCTCCACGGCCTCGGCCATCTCGGTACGCGGACCACCATCGAGCATGCAGCTGTCGCCGAACAGCTCGGCGGGGCCGTAATACGCGAGCGTCAGCGACTTGCCGTCGCGCGTGACCTTGCTGACCTTGATGCGTCCGCCGTGCACGAAGAACAGCGAGCGACCGGGGTCACCGGGCAGGTAGATGACGTCGCGGCGGCGTGCCTCGCGAAGCTCCACTCGCTCAGCCATGCGTGCAATCGCGTCGGGGCCGAGGTCCGCGAGAAGCGGCACCTTGCGCAGATACCAGAGGACGCGTTTCGGATCGGGCACGCCCAATTGTACCAACGCTCGCGATTGGTGGGCCCATCGTCTGGGGCCTTACCAAAGTGTCATCGCTGTGTTTTCAGCATGTTACACCACCGGAATGGTCGCTCGCGCACGCCAAAAGCACCTGATGTACGCGATCCCACGACTCAGACGAGCACGTCGCCGGCCTCGCCGATGCGGGCGATGCGGACCGTCGCGTCGCGCCAGGTCGGATCGCCCGCCATCCGCGATGCGAGCGGCGTGACCACGAGATCCTCGATCGTGCGGCGCAACGGGCGTGCACCCAGCTTGGGGTCGTGACCGAGCTCGGCCAGTCGCGTGCGCGCGGCGGCCGTGACCGTGATCTTCAGATTGCGCGCGATGAAGCCGGGGCGCGCGCGGATCTTGTCGATCTCGAGCTCGACGATGTGCGCGAGCGCTTCGGGCGGTAGTGGACGGAACGCGACCACGCTGTCCAGGCGACCGATCAGCTCGGGCCGGAAGAAGTTCTTGATCGCGCTGCTCGGATCGGGTGC
>JAYVWH010000128.1:0-5870 GCA_043786265.1 Kofleriaceae bacterium
GCGCGTGGACGGGACCAACCCGACGCCCGATCTCCGCCTGCGATCCGACGGCTCGCAACCGCGACTTCAACGTCCGTGGATCGCTTCTTTAGGGACTAGTCCCAGCCGGGCTCGTCGATACCGTCGCCGCCCGGTGAACCATCGCCGGCCATCTCCGAAGATGACGGCGTGTTCTGCGTCTCGGGACGCTTCATGTCGGCATCAGCGTCCGCGGCGGCGGCCGCGGCTGTATCGGCGAGCGCGGTCGGATCGTCGTCACCCATGTCCCAGCCGCCGTCGAGGTCGTCCACCGGCGGCACCATGGTCGACGACTTCGCTCGCGATTCGACAGCAAGAGCGGGCGGGGCAGGGAGCGGCTCGAACGGAAGCATCGCCGGCGCGGTGATCGCATCGTGTGTGGTCTGCGGAATCGCTGCTGCAACGGGCGCAGCTGCAGGAGCAGCCGCAGCGATAGGCACCGCCGACACCGGCGCGCTTGCCGGTGCGTCGGGCTCGCGGCGGCGACGCCGCTCGCGGTCACCCCGGTCACCACCACCACGGTCACCACGGTCACCACGGTCACCACGGTCACGCGGACCACGGTCGTTGCGATCGCCGTCGCGGTCGGCCTTTGCAGCGGCGCCCGCTGCATCGAGGACGCGCTTGAGGGTGTCCTCGAACTTCACCGCCTGTGCACGGTCGGCGTCGTCGAGCAGCGGACCGGCTTCGATCCACTGAGTGCGAAGCTCGTCTGCGACCTCGACGGGGTCGCGGCCGGAGAAGCGAAGATCGCCGAACGCGTTCTTCTGCATCGCCTGCTTGAGCTGAGCGGCGACGTCGACGGGCGCGCCTGGGGTAGAACCGCTCGCCGCCTTCGGCAGCAGCTCTTCGGCCTTCGCGATCAGCTTCTCGCGCCGGTTGCGCAGGGCGACCGGGTCGAGGTCCGTGCCCTTGACGGCATCGGCGTGATTGTTGATCACGTGCTTGACCATCTGCTCGATGGACAGCGCCAGCTCGCGATTGTCGAGCTCGCGCGCCTTGGTGCGGAGCGCGATCGCACGGGCGACGACATCGTCGCCACCGATGAGGATGTCGCCGATCTCAGCCTTCGCGTCATCGATCGCATCGCGGTGGGCGTTGGCCTCCGCATCGCGCGAGTCATCACGCTTTGCAAACAGCGCGTCGCACGCGGCGCGGAACGCCTTGTAGACGGCGTCCGCGTCACGGCGCGGGACGAACCCGATCTCTTTCCACTCGGCCTGGAGATCCTTGATTTGACCGATCGCCTTGCCCCAACCACCTTCGCCGGGCGCGCTCGCCGCGACTTTCTGCGCGCGTTCGATCAGCGCTTGCTTGTGGGCGAGGTTCTGCACCTGCTCGGCTTGCTCGGCGTCGAGCATCGGCTTGCGGCGCTCGAAGAACTTGTCGCACGCCGCGCGGAACCGCTTCCACAGCTCGTCGCCCTGACGGCGCGGAACGTGGCCGGACTCCTTCCACTTCGCCTGCAGCGCCTTGAGCGCATTGGCGGTCTGCGGGCTGACCTCGGCGTCAGAGAGCGCCTCGGCTTCGGCGATCAGCGCTTCTTTGGCCTTCGCGACATCGCCGAACTGCTCGGACTCGACCTCGCGGAAGCCCTTCACCTTGTCGTAGATCTCGTCGCAGATCTTCTTGAAGTCGTCCCACAGCTCCTTGCTGCGGCGCTGCGGCATCGGGCCGACCTCTTTCCAGAGGGCCTGGAGCTGGCGCAGACGATTGCCCAGATCCTGCGACGGCTCCTCGGCCGCCATTTCCTTCGCCGTCGCGATCAGCGCGTCGGCCTTGGGGACGTTCTGGAACCGTGCCCAGTCCTCCTTCTCTTGCAGTTCCGACGCACGCACGACGAGCTTGCCGCGTGCCGCCGTGTAGCGGTCGGAGAGAGCGTCGCGCTGGTCGGGCGCCGCCTTGCCGATCTGCTCGAACGAGCGGCCCGCTTGCTGGAGCAACCGATCGATGGAGCGACCGTCCTGGCTGCTCTGCGCCGCGAGCTTCTCCATGTCCTCGATCATCGCGGTCAGCGCGGTGGCGATTGCTGCGCCACGCTCCGCGAACTCCTTCTTCTTGGCCTCGCGGTCGGCCTGCTCCGCCGCGCGCCGCGCATCATCCTCGACCTTGCGACGGTCGCGCTCCTCGCGACGAGCGTTTGCCTCCGCCTCACGCGCCAGGCGCGCGGGATCGTCGGCAGCCTCGACCGGCTTGGCAGCGGCGGCGCCGGCATCGCCTGCAGGAGCGGTCTTCGCGGCTTCGGCGGCGCGCTCGGCGGCTGCGCGATCGCGTTCACGCTGTGCCTCGCGCTCGATGGAGCGCAGCTCGTCAGCGGAGCGAGCCTGCTGCTCGAACACTTCCTTGCGCTTCCAGAACCGGTCGACGGCCTTGGTGAACCGCGCGTCACCCTCTTCAGTCGGCAGGGCGGCGAACGCCTCGGCGGACGTCTTGACCTTCGCGGCATGCTTCTCGAAATCGAACGTGTCGGCGAGCGACTCGAGCTCGCGAATGAGCTGGGCCTTCTCGGCGCGGCGGCGCTTGACGTCGTCGGAAACGATCGGCGTCTTCTTCGCCTTCTCGGCGTCGACGATCTCCTGGACGATCTTGCGCGCGCGCTGGCGGACGGCCTTGTTCTTGGCCTTCTGCGCGACGTTCTGGAGCCGGTCCTTGTCGTCGATCTTCTCGACGGAGGCGAGGCCGACTTCCTTGGCAGTCGTATCGATCGCGACGGCACGGAGCACGTCCCCATCGTCGATGCGCGCGATGGCGGCGAGCCGCAGATCCTGGGCTGCATCACCCTTTGCGAGCTCGGCGAGCGCACGCGGATCGCGCAGCTCTCCAAACGCCCGCTTCTTGACCGACGTCAGCTGCGCCTTCACGGCGACATCGATCAGCGCGTACTGGTCGCCAAGCTTCAGGAGCCCGGACAGCGCGTTGTTCGCGGCGTCTTCATCACTGCCGCACGCCTTGGACTTCCACAGCTGAGCCGCGCGCTCGCCCGCGAAATCGCGCAGGCTGCGTTCGGTCTCGGCCGCGGCGATATCCGCGAGCACAGGAGCTTCGGCGATCTTCTCGATCGCGATTCGGCGCACACCGATATCGCTGTCGGAACGAGCAACTTTGATGAGATCAGCATCGTCCGCAGTCATGGCCCTGACGGCCTCGGTGCGAATACGGATGTTGCTGTGGCGGTGCTTGGGGCGAAATAGATCTGCAATCCCCATGGGGGGCGCGAATCTACGTTCCCCTTCGGTTCCCTTCAAGGGCCGAAAAGCAGTGAAGAACACGCATTTTGCGTGACTTTGGGGGCGAAGACCGGGGCGAGGGTGTCGCTGTCCCGGCTAATCGCGTAGCCACCGGACCGTTGTCCTCGGCAACGACCGGAATTCACCGCGCATAGGCCACAGCAGTTGCACGTGGTGCGCAGGTGATCGACGCGCGGCACAGCGCGTGCTCAGGCGGGTCGCAGAGAAACACAATGAAGATTTCGAACTGGATTGCTGGATGTGTAGTGGGAGTAAGCCTCGTCACCGGATGCGTGGACGGCGGTGCTGACGACAAGCCGGACGTGAGCGACGTGAAGGGAGGACCCGACGGTAAGGCCGAGGCCTGGGGCTCGGCGGACAACCCGGCGCTGTTCAACGCGAGCCTCGAGTACCGCTTCGATCAACTGCCGCGCACCGGCGAGGCACACAACATCCCGTGGGCCGGCAACTACTGGCCCGTCTATATGGATGGGATCAACCACAAGTGGGCGGGCAGCGCGAGCAAGGCCCCGTCGACGAAGTACGGCGAGGCGTTCGGCGTCACCGGCGTCGAGAACGCGGTGTCGCAGTACCACGGGATCGACAACAACTCGTCGCGCACTGCTTGCACGACCGACTCGCAGTGCAACAGCGCGATGGGGGAGTCGTGCGCCAAGCGCGAGGGCCAGACCAACGGACGCTGCATCCCCACGTGGTGGGGCATCTGCCACGCGTGGGCGCCGGCCGCGATCCTCTTGCCCGAACCGAAGCACGAGGTGACCTACAACAATGTCGTCTTCAAAGTTCAAGACATCAAGGCGCTGCTGACGCTCGTCCATGATCGCACCGAGACGAAGTTCGTGTCGCTGCGCTGCGATTCGCTCGATAGCGCGAACGAGATCACGTTCGACAAGTACGGCCGGCCCAACGGCGCCAGTGCGAACTGCAAGGACACGAACCCGGGCACGTTCCATGTGCTGATGACGAACTACCTCGGCAAGCAGGGCGAAGCGTTCGTCTATGACCGCACCTGGGACGGTGAAGTCTGGAACCAGCCGCTGCGCGGCTACCGCATCACCGCGATGGACGAGATCAGCGCGCTCGACGCCAACAAGGCGATCGGCGTCGTCGCCGAGGGCGGCACCACGGTCAACAAGACCGGCACTGTCGCCAAGGACGCGTTCACCCAGGTCGGCACCTTCGGCGTGACAGGGGGCCAGAACGTCACGGTCGCGATGACCGGCACGGGCGACGCCGACCTCTACGTGAAGTTCGGGGCGGCGCCGACGTCGGCCGCCTTCGACTGCCGCCCCTACGACGGCTCGACGAACGAGACCTGCACGCTGACCGCACCGGCCGGCGCTACGCAGCTGTTCGTCGGCGTCAATGGCTACGCGGCCACGAGCAATTACGCGCTCGCTGTCACGACAGGTGGCTCGATCCCGACGAGCTACGTATTCAACACGAGCGCCGCGAAGCTCTACAAGGTCCACATGGACGTCGACTACATCTCGGAGTCGTCGGCCTCGACCGACGGTAACCTGGGCTCGACGATCAACAACTACACGCACCAGGATCGCTACGACTACATCCTCGAGATCGACAGCGCCGGAAAGATCGTCGGTGGCGAGTGGATCGGTACATCGAAGCGCCAGCACCCCGACTTCGTCTGGCTGCCGCTCCGCGTCGGCGGCACCAGCGTGGCCGGCGGCAAGATCACCTACGCCAACGTGAAGATGATCTACGACCAGTCGGTGTCGGAGCCCGGCGGCGGCACGACCGGTGGCACGGTCAAGACGGTTCACGAAGCGGGCACGATCGTGAAGTCGGCGTGGAAGCAGCTCGGTCCCTACAACGTCGCGGCAGGCACGACGCTCACCGCGACGATGACCGGCGACAACGATGCCGACCTCTACGTTCGCAAGGGCGCAGCCCCGACCGCGGCGGCCTACGACTGCCGCCCGTATCGCGAGGGCTCTGCCGAGGACTGCTCGATCGTCGGCCCCGCCGTCGTCTACATCGGCATCAACGGCTATGCCGCGACCAGCAATTACGTGCTCGACGTGAGGTACACCGAGGGCGGCGGCACGACGCCCGTCATCCCGCCGCCCGCGACGTTCACGCACATCAATCAGACCGGCTCGGTCGCGCAGGGCCAGATGAAGGTCTTTGCCCTGCCGATGCCGGCCGGCAAGAAGGTCATCGTGCGCACGACCTCGACCGTCGACGTCGACCTCTACATCCAGTTCGGCGCCGAGCCGACGACCGCGAACTACATCAACCGTGGCTACACGTCGTCGGGCAACGAGACGGTGACGTACACGGCGACGAGCAACGGCACGCTCTACATCGGGGTGCACGGCTACGCGGCCGGCGCGTTCTCGCTGCGCACGGCAGATCAGTAGGAGACCAGGCCCCAGGACACGATCTCACGCGCGCCTCCGGCGCTGAGGCTAGATCACACGAGGTTCAGGCTCCAATCGTTGCCAATCGCAACGCGCGTTTAGCTTGTGATCGCGACGACGGCGGCTATCCTCCGAACGCCGTGGACAGTCTTTTGACCGCAGACGACCTGTTCCTGTTCAACCAGGGCACGCACTACAAGCTCTACGACAAGCTCGGCGC
>JAYVWH010000129.1:0-7572 GCA_043786265.1 Kofleriaceae bacterium
CGAGCTCTCGTCGGCGAGCCTCAATTCTGGCCGTCGCGATTCGGATCGCAGAGCGCAGATTCGGAGTCGAGCACGAGCACGAGCACGAGCACGAGCACGTGCACGAGTACGAACGAGTACGAGTACGTGGCCACCAACTTACGGTGGCCTGTACTAAGGGACGAGCTTGTAGCCGAGGCCGTACACCGTGAGGATGTGGCGCGGGCTCTTCTGGTCTTCCTCGAGCTTGCGGCGCAGCTTGACGATGAAGTTGTCGACGGTGCGCGAGGTCGGCGAGCTCTGCACGCCCCACACTTTCTCGAGCAGCTCGTCGCGCGACACGGTCTCTTCGGAGCGCTCGCGCAGCAGCTTCAACACTTCCAGCTCGTAGAACGTCAGGCGCTTGCTCGTGCGGCCCTTGCTCATCATGTGCTTGCGCGCATTGATCGTCCACTGCCCGATCGTGAACGTCTCGTCGGGGTGCGAGCTCATGCGCGCCTGGCGACGGAAGATCGCGTTGATGCGTGCGATCAGCTCGGCGACCGAGAACGGCTTGGTGACGTAGTCGTCAGCGCCGGCGTCGAGGCCACGAATCTTGTCGGTCTCCTGCGCCTTCGCGGTGAGGATGATGATCGGCACCGTCTCGTCGCGCTGGCGCAGCGTCTCGCACACGCGATAGCCGTTGTCGTCGGGCAGCATGAGATCCAGGAGCACCGCGTCGGGTGCCCAGTCCATCGCCGCCGCGAGACCCTCGGCGCCGGTGCCACGCGCTTGTACTTCGAAGCCTTCGAACTCGAGTGCATCGCGCAAGCCTCGCACGATGTCGGGCTCGTCCTCGATCACGAGGATGCGCTTCTTGGTGGGCGGCTCGTCTGCCACGGTTTGAGTCATATCACTTCTCGGTCACGAAATTGGCAGCCACAGCTCGAACGTCGCGCCCTTGCCCGGTTCGCTCGTGACGCTGACATCGCCGTGGTGTGCGCGCGCGATGTGACGCACGAGCGCCAGGCCGATGCCCGAGCCACGGATCTGCTTGAGACGCACGGCACGCGCTCGATAGAAACGTTCGAAGATCTGTTCTTGTTCCTCGGGGTCGATCCCGGGGCCAAAGTCGCGCACCGTCAGGACGATCCGCTCGTCCTCGTCGACCGTCTTCTTCGCGAGCGTCAGCTCGATCTTCTTGCCTTCGGCCGCGTACTTGATGGCGTTATCGATCAGGTTCATCACGGCGAGCGTGAATGCGTTGCCGTCGAGCTTGACCAGCGGCAGCTCCGGTTCGAGCTCGACGGAGATCCCCATCTCGGCGGTGGTAAGCCGCCGCCCGACCAGGTCGACCGCGCGCTCGACGACCTCGCCGACGTCGGCCTCGGCGAACTCGTAGACGCCCTTGCCTCGCTCGATTTTGGCGAAGTCGAGCACGTTGTCGATCAGGCGGCCGAGGCGAACGCTCTCGCGCCAGATGATGTCGGCGTACTCGGTCGCCTGCTCGGGGCCTTTCGTGCGGCCATTCGCGAGCATCTCGCCGAACATCGAGATGATCGACAGGGGCGTCTTGAGCTCGTGAGAGACGTTGGAGATGAACTCGCTCTTGAGCTCGTTCGCGCGACGCTCGCGGCGGATCGCCAGCGCCAGGAACACGAGGCCCGTGAGGATCACCGTGATCGCGCCACCGATCAGTAGCGAGTCGATCAGCTGCTTGCGCGCGAGCTCCTTGCGGACCTTCGCATCCGTCACGTCGGTCACGCGCACGCTCCAGCCATCGACGGTCTGGCTGAACGAGACGCTGACGCTCGGCGCCTCCGCGTCGTACTTGAAGGGATAGCCGTAGACGAGCTCGTTGTGATCGTCGACCACCTGGTACGGGTACTGAGAATCCTCGGTGGTCTCGGTCGTGAAGTACTGCGGGAACATGAGGCCGACGAGGTAGGTGAGGTCCTCTTCGATCACGATGTAGTGGATCCGGTCTCCCCAGACGCGCTTCATCATCGACCATAGGTACTGCCGACCGTCCCAGACGCCGTGCACGTGGGCGCGGACGCCGAGCTCGAGCTTCTCGAGTCCCAGGCTCGGCAGCACGGCGCGCTCGAACCAGTCGCGAAACTGCGCCCCCTCCTTGTCCCGGCGTTGGCCGACGTAGCCGCTGGGGACCACGATCAGCTTCTCGTCGAGGACGAACACGCTCACCACGTGCAGCCCGCTGGCGACCTCGGCTAGCTTGTTGACCAGCTGGTCGAGCTGGCGCGGGGCGCTAAACAGCTTGTTGTCGTCGTTGACGACCCGGGACTCGATGCTGAGAACCTTCTCTTCCGCCAGCTTGTGCATCCACTGGAGCGCAACCGACGTCTGCTCCCGGGAGCGCGAGTATGTATAGCCGTAATAAGCGAGAGCCACGGCAGCCGCCAAGACCGCGAAGATCAAGGCGTTCACGAGAAGCAGGCGTCGCACGCCGGGAAATCCTGCCACTTCCCAGTTCACTTGTGGGTACGGGAGGTTGTCCGACCACCATAATTCGTGTTAGACGGCCAACTATCGTTAATGGCACTCCCGATCAGGGAGATGTCCACGATTTTCGTTGGTTAGCGGTCGTATCCGAAGAAGAGGGCTGACAGAGATGGATTCCATCTTCGAAGAAGGCGCCGAAGAAGTCGGTGGAGAGATCGAGGCCTATTGCCCGTCGCCCCGCTGCAAAGCGGACACGACTCACACGATCATTTACATGTACGAGGACGAAATCCGTCGCGTGCAATGTGTGGTCTGCGGGGAAGTGCACGCGTATCGGAAGCCACGTGGCGACGGTACGGATGGCGACGGTGACGGTAGCGGCAAGAAGGGCGCTGCAAAGCGCATGACCTGGGACGAGGCGATGGCTCGCGCCACCGACAACGACCTGGGTAATTGCCGTCCCTACTCGATCCGCGACACCTACGAGGACGGCGACGTCGTCCATCACCCGGTGTTCGACATCGGCTTTGTGGTCGAGCAGCTGCCCGACAATAAGGTCGAGGTGATCTTCCGCGACGGCGGTGCACGCATCCTGGTGCACAACCGCGGGGATCTCGCCGCTCGAATGCCCGAGATCGCCGAGGTGCCGGTGCCTCGCGAGGCCAAAAAGAAGAAGCGCGCCAAGAAGCCGGAGAACGCAGCTCCGGTCCCGGCGCGTAGCAAGGCCGAGGTCGAGGCTGCTGTGGGCAAGGCCCGCGGTGCTGCCCAGGCCCGGATGGAAGAGTCCAACCGGTCCGTGGATGAGCGCAACAAGAAGCTCAAGGCGGAGGCCAAGGCCAACAAGGGCAAGCCGGGTAAGGCGACCCCGCCTGCCAAGGGCGCCGTCCCCGGTGGCAAGGCCCCTGCGGCACCCAGCGCCAAGGGCGTGATGCCGGTCGGCAAGTCGATCGTGCCCATTCCCAAGCCTGCTGCGGCGGCCAAGGGGCCTGCTGGCAAGCCTGCGCCTGCTGGCAAGCCTGCGCCTGCTGGCAAGGGCGCTGCGCCCGCTGGCAAGGCTGTTGCGCCCGCTGGCAAGGCCGCTGCGCCCGCTGGCAAGGCCGCTGCGCCCACTGGCAAGGCCGCCAAGGCTCCGCCGCCGAAAGCTCCGGCCAAGGCCGCTCCGGTCAAGGCTGCGGCCAAGGGCGCGAAGAAGCCCGCTGCCGCCAAGCCAGCCGCCAAGAAGCCCGCTCCCAAGCCGGCCAAGAAGCCCACTCCCAAACCGGCCAAGAAGCCGGCGAAGCCCGCCCCGAAGAAGAAGAAGAAGTAGCGATCCCCTTCGGGTGGATCGCAAAGGCGTCGGCTCGGGCCGGCGCCTTTGTTCGTTTCGGGGCGGCGCCCCGGTGGGTTCACGGCGGTCGCTCCGGACCACGGGCTGCGGCTGCGGCTGCGGCTGCGGCTCACGCCGCGAACGCGTAACGCCGCGAACGCAGACCCGCGAACCCACGACCACCGCTCTCCCCCGAGAGCGAAGCGAACCTACTGGCGCGGCGTGGTCAGCTTATCGATATCAATCTGGCTCAGCGCGAGACGGATCAGCTGCGACTTGTTCGCCTTGGTCCACCCGCGCTTCTTGAGCTCGGCGACCTTCGCGTCGAGATCCTCGAGATCCTGCGTGTACATCGAGATGCAGATGACCTTGTAGTGGGTCGGCCGCGGCTGCTTGCCCACGACCGTGCCCTCCGCCGTCCGCGGCTTGCGCGCATCGAGCGTAGTACCGGCATCACGCCGGCGACCGTAGTACTCCTCGGTGAGGATCACATCGGCGTCACTGAGAGGATTGTGCGCCATGAGCTTGTCTTCTTTCATACGGCCACCTGTGGTTCGCTGTGAATCGATGTTTCGGGCTGCGCGGTCGTCGACAACACCCAATCGACAACGCGGTTGTAGTCCTCAGCGCCGTGCGACACGGGCGCGTATTCGAAGATGGTCTTCTTGTGACTCGGCGCCTCGGCGAGGCGCGTGTTCATGCGGATCGGCTCGAGGCACTTCGTCTTGAAGTGACCCTGCAGCGTCTCGAGCACCTCGCGCGCAAGGCGCGTGCGACCGTCGTAGAACGTCGGCAGCACCGCGGAGATGCGAACGGCGTGACCGAGGTGGCGCTCGACGTCCTTGATCGTCTTTAGCACCTGCTTCACGCCGACAAGCGCGAGGTAGTCACAAGTGACGGGGATGATGACCTCGTCGACGTACGACAGCGCGTTCTGGTTCAGCAAGTTCAACGAAGGACCGCAATCGATGATCACGTGGTCGTACTTGCGCGAGACCGCGAGCATGTTGAGCCGCTTCGACAGGGTGCGCGAGCGCTGGTCGGTGTTCTGACGCGCAAGCCAGATCTCTGCAGCAGCGAGCGTCGAGTCCGACGTGATCACGTCGAGGTGGCTACGCACGGGCACCGCGACGTCCGTGGGATCCGCGCCGTCGACGAGCACGTGGTAGAGCGACTTCTCACCCGCGACGCCGAGCGACACGCCGACGTTGCCCTGCGCATCCGTGTCGACCAGCAAGACTTGCTGATGACGCTCGGCGAGACCGGCTGCGAGATTGACCGCCGTGGTCGTTTTTCCCGTGCCGCCCTTCTGGTTCAGGATCGCCACGCGGCGTGCGCGCTTCGCGCGAAAGCCTTCCTCCCCCAGACCTAGCTTGCGGCACTCGAGCGAGCAGAAGTGACTCCGCTGCCCTCCCGCAGTCACCGCGATCTGAAACACGAACGCCGGGCTGAACACCTGCCCGCACGCGTTGCACGTCTTCTCCATCCCCTTATCGAAACGACATGCGAGAAGTGGGGGCAACTTTTCAACTTCGTTCGCGCGCCGTATTGGGTACAGTCGCAGCGAGCATGAGTGGCGGCACAGCGCGGACCGTGACGGTGGTGGGACATGACGCGCAGACAGTTGCGCGCGACTTGCTCGCAAAGCTCGACGGAGATGGGCTGAAATTGGCGGTCGTGTTCGCCGACTGGCGAATCGATCCGTCAGTTCTCGCAAGAACCTTGCAAGAAAACTTGCCCGCGCCTGTAGTGGGCTGCACGACGATCGGCGTGATCGGTGCGGGCGACCATCCAACGGCCGCCGCGTTCGGTCTCTATGGCCACTCGGTGCACGTGGGGATCGGGCTCGCGCCCGAGCTCCCCAAATCGGCGCTCGCACGCAGCCGCGATGCCGTGCACCAGGCAGCGCTCGCGCTCGGCAGGCTTGTCGATGCACTCGACCCCGCACGCCACGTCGCGATCACGCTCGTCGATGGCACCAGCGGCAACGAGGAGGCGTTCTGCATCGCCTCCGCGGCGACCGCGCCGCAGATCCGCATGGTCGGCGGCTGTGCTGCGACCGAGCTCGGTTCGACGCGCCGCGCGTTCGTGTGGGCCAACGGCATTGCGCGATCGGATGCCGCGATCGTCGTGCTGATCGAGACCGATCTGCCGTTCGAAGCCGTCACGTCTCACCACATGATCGCGACCGAGGTGAAGACAGTCGTCACCGGCGCTACCGGGCGCACGCTCGAGGAGCTCGACGGTCGCCCCGCTGCCGTCCGCTTGCGCGAGCTCGTCCATCAGCTTGGCGGCACGCTCGACGAGACGAAGCCCAGCGAGTACTCGTTCGCGCGATTCGTCGACGGCATTCCGTACCTGCGCTCGATGACGCGCATCCAGGGCACACGCATCGACCTCGCATGCGCCGTCTCGGCCGGTCACGTCTTGCGCCTGATGCGCCCCGGCGATCTGATCCGCAAGACACAGCAAGACCTCGCCAACGTTCGCGACCACGTCGGCGGCGAGATCAGCGCGTTCCTCGCATTCTCGTGCATCGGCCGGCACTGGGAAGCCGCATCGCGCGGACTCGAAGGGCCGCTCGCCGCCGTATATGCGGCGTATCCGACCGTCGGTTTCCAGAGCTATGGCGAGCAGACCGGGATGTTGCTCGTCAATCACACGTTGACCGGCCTCGCGATCGGAGTGCATCGATGAGCGCGTTCAAGCCCGTCAGCGAAGAGCGCATCGCGGAGCTAGAGCTCGAGCTCGCGGCGGCGCAGCGCACGATCGACGTGTTGATCGCTCGGCTCGAACGCGGCAGCACCACGCCACCTGCGCAGGCGGAGCTGTTCGACGCCGCCGTTCGTCTTGGCCACGTCCTCGAGGAGCGCACGCGCGAAGTCGAAGCCTCCCGCGCCGAGTTCCGTGCACTGCGCGCGAACCTCGACCAGATCGTCAAGCAACGCACCCGTGCGCTCGCCGAGTCCGAGACACAGCTGCGCGCGAAGAACGTCGAGCTCGAGAAGCAGAGCCGCGACAAGGCGGAGTTCATCGCGATCGCAGCGCACGAGCTGCGGACGCCGCTGACGAGCATCGTCGGCTACCTGGATTTATTCACCGAGGGCCGTTTCGGCGAGCTGCCGCGGCTGCTCGAGCGCCCGGTCAAGTCGGTGCGCCGCAATGCACACCGGCTGAAGCGCCTCGTCGACGACATGCTCGACGTCTCGCGGATCGAAGCCGGCGCGATCGTGCTGAAGCGCGAGCCGGTCGATCTCGGCGAGGTCGTGCGCGATGTGGCCGCGGAGCTACTGCCGCTTGCCCGTGCGCGCAACCAGAACGTCGACACGCACATCGAAGCACTCCCGCCGATCCCCGCGGACCGCGACAAGCTGGTGCAGATCACCGTCAATCTCCTCCAGAACGCGATCCGCTACACGCCCGAGGCCGGCGCGATCACGATCAGCGTCGACGAGGCACCACGCGACCGCTACGCCGGTGGGTGGGCGCGCCTGCGCGTACGTGACAACGGCGTCGGCATCCCCGAGGAAGATCGCCAGCGGATCTTCGATCCGTTCATGCATCCAAAACCGGCCAAGCACCACACCAGCGCCGGTCCTGACTCGGCCGGCCTCGGACTGTCGATCGCGCGCGGCCTGATCGAGCTCCACGGCGGCCTGATCACCGTCGACTCGCAACCCGACGTGTTCACCGAGTTCACCGTGCTGCTGCCATTCAAGCTGCGCGCACGGTCCGGACCGACGCCGCCCTAGCCCTACCTTCGCATCAAAACCGCACGTTCTCGGCGTTCTCCGACGGAGAACGTGCTCCGCCGCCTGGATGAAGGAATTGCGTGAAGCGTCCTC
>JAYVWH010000130.1:0-9076 GCA_043786265.1 Kofleriaceae bacterium
CTGACCGAGGGCATGATCGCGCTCGGCCTTCTCGGTGGCAGCGCCGACGATCGCATCGCCGACCAGACCTTCCGGAAGTTCTACATGCACGGCACCTCGCACTGGCTCGGCCTCGACGTCCATGACGCCGGCGTCTACACGCGCGATGGCAAGGCGCGGCCCCTCGAGGCCGGCATGGTGATCACCGTGGAGCCCGGCCTCTACGTCGCGACCGACGCGGAGGCACCGCACGAGCTGCGCGGCATCGGCATCCGGATCGAGGACGACGTGCTGGTGACCCCCACGGGTTACGAGGTGCTGACCGCCGCTTGTCCGAAGAAGATCGAGGACATCGAAGCCGCCTGCGCTTGAGTGCAACCCCCAGTCGGAGGGCCAAGGCCCCACCCAAGGCTCCTGATTCCGTACCGGGGTTGAGATAACTGGCCGAGAATGCTGGCCAAACCGAGATCGTGCCGGCCGGCCCCGGCTGGCACGAACCGTGGACTTACCCCCGGCATGACGCTGCGTGCTCTCGTGATCGGCGCCCTGCTGCTCGGGCCGTCGCTCGCGTCAGCCGAGGTCGCCGTCCGGAGTATCGACCTCCCGGGCACGGCGCCGATGTTTGGATTCGTCGGCTCCACCCGCCCCGACGGCACCGTGCTGGCGCGCCAGGTCCTCCCCGCCCGCAGCACCCCGGCAACCGAGATGGCCGATGTCCAGGCGATCCAGGGTGAGGTCAACGTTGCCGCGGTCGCGCAGAGCAAGGTCGTCTTTCTCAATCACACGGGCCTGACGCTCATGCCGGGCGACAACGACGCCCGCACCAATCACTCCACGGTCGTCAGCGCGCAGACCGCGATCCCGCCGTGGAATGTCAGCGCCACCGACTGGAGCACGGTCGTGTCGTGCATGCGCGATCTGTTCTCCGCGTACGACCTGCAGATCGTCGACACCGATCCAGGCACCGTGCCGCACATCGAGGCCGTGTTCGGCGGTTCCCCGACGCAGGTCGGCATGGACTCGAACGTCCTGGGCGTGTCGCCGTTCACGACCGACTGCTCGATCATCGAGAACTCGATCGTGTTCACGTTCACCGGTGCCGGCTATGCATTCACGCCGCGCGAAGCGTGCGAGGTCATGGCGCAGGAAGTCGCGCACAGCTACGGCCTCGACCACGAGCTGCTCGCGTCGGATCCGATGACGTATCTCGACTACACCGGCAACCGTTCGTTCAAGAACCAGACGGCGTCCTGCGGCGAGGACATGGCCTCGCCCCGCCAGTGCGGCATCAACGGCTCGGTGTGCCGTCCGAACCAGAACTCCGCCGCTCTCCTCACGGAGCGGATCGGCATCGCGGACGCGGTCGCCCCGGTCCTCGCATTCTCGTCGCCGCCGAACAACTCGACGGTGCCGCCAGGCTTCCAGGTCAAGGCGAGCGGGACCGACAACAAAGCCGTGATGGGCGCAGTCCTCAAGATCGACGGCGTTCAGGCCGCCCAGGTGATCGGCGCCGGTCCCTACGTGTTCACGACATCGCAGACGATGCGCGACGGTTCCCATACGATCGTGGTCGAGCTCTCGGATGGCAAGAACTACAAGGCGGAGACGCGCACCGTGACCGTCAAGCTCGGCGCACCACCGCTGGTGGACGAAACTGATGATCAGGGCGACGTGATCGGCGGCTGCGCGACAGGCGGCGGCAGCGGCAGCGCGCTGCTTGGCTTCGCGCTACTCGCGGTCACTGCTCGTCGTCGGCGGCGGCGGCGCTGAGGTCGTCATCACCGTCTTCATCGGAATCGACGGCGCCGGACTTGGCTACCGGCAGCTCGATCTGCGGATCCTCGGGATCGGCGCGGTACAGCAACACGGTGTAGCCGAGGACCTGAGCGACCTCGCTGCGGGTCAGCTTCGCAAGCTCCGTCGCGGCCTCGTGGCGGTCGAGCTTCGCGGCGTCTCCGACCTTTACCTTGATCAGCTCGTGATCGGCGAGCGCCTGATCGACGGCCGCCACCAGGCCCTCGTCGAGCCCACCTTTGCCGACGTGGACGAGCGGCTTGAGATCGTGCCCGAGGGCGCGGAGATGACGACGCTGCTTGCCGGTCAGCACGCGCGTCTTGTAGCACAGTTACACCGCGGCCATCGTCACGTCACCCAGCCGTCACCGAGGGCGTGCTAAGGCTGGACCATGAGCGGTCTGGTCCTGGTGATCGAAGACGAGGTCGACCTCGCGACCACGCTCGAATACAACCTCAAAGCCGCGGGCTTCACGGTCCGCATCGCCCACACCGGCAAGCAGGGCCTCGCCGCGGCGACCACGGATCCGCTGCCCGACCTCGTCGTGCTCGACCTGATGCTGCCCGACTTGAGCGGGACCGAGATCTGCCGCAGGCTGCGCGAAGGCGAGCGGACCCGTGACGTCCACGTCATCATGTGCACCGCGAAGGGCGAAGAGATCGACCGCGTGGTCGGCTTCGAGGTCGGCGCCGACGACTACGTCGTCAAGCCGTACAGCGTCCGCGAGCTGATCCTGCGCATCCGCGCGCAGCTTCGCCATCGCGCCCAGCGCGCCGAAGGCGAACCGACATTGATCAAGTTCGGGCGGCTCGAGATCGACAACGAGGCGCATCGGGCCTGGGTCGACAAGGTCGAGATCACCCTCACGGCGCTCGAGTTCCGCCTGCTCCACCAGTTCATGTCACGACGCGGCCGTGTGCAATCACGCGACCGGTTGCTGTCGGATGTGTGGGGCATCGAGGCCGACGTCACCACGCGGACCGTCGACACGCACGTCAAGCGACTGCGCGAGAAGCTCGGCGAAGCAGGCGCGTACATCGAGACGCTGCGCGGGGTCGGGTATCGCTTCAAGAGTGACCCTGACGAGGCGGATGCGTGACCGAACTGCTCGGCGCGTTGATTCTCGTCGCGGCCACCGTCACGATCACGCTGGCGCTCGTACGGCGACGCATGCGCCGCATCATCACCGCGACGCATGACGTCGTCCGCAACAACGCCATCCGTATCCCCGTCGCGTCGACGAGCGGCGGCCTGCGCGAGCTCGCTCAGTGGATCAACGTCCTCGCCGAGGATGCGCAGAAGAGTCGCGAAGCGCTCGCGAGCGAACGCACGCTCCTCGCCAGTGTGACCGATGGTCTGACCCAGGGTGTGATCGCGATCGATAGCGCGCACCGGATCGAGATGCTCAACGACGCCGCTCGCAAGATGCTCGGGGTACAGAGCTCGATGGTCGGCGAGCCGCTGCTCGAGCTCATCCGCGTGCCCCAGCTACGCGACCTGATCGACAAGCCGCAGGACGGCGAGGCCGAGATCAGCTTGCCGAACTGCCCACGCGCGCTGGTGCGTGCTGCACGCACGTGGGGGCGCGCGGGTCGCGTGTTGCTCCTCGAGGACGTCACCGCGATGCGCCGGCTCGAGACCGTGCGCCGCGACTTCGTCGCCAACGTCTCCCATGAGCTACGCACGCCGGTGGCCGTGATCCGCGCGAACGCGGAGACCCTGATCGCGGGTGCCAAGGATGATCCGCAGATCGCGCACAAGCTGATCGACGGCCTCCACCGCAACGCCGAGCGTCTCGCGCGCATCCTCGCCGATCTGCTCGATCTGTCGCGCCTCGACGCCGGTCAGTACCGCCTCGAGGTCGCGCCCGTCGCGGTGCGGGCGGTGACCGAACAATCGCTCAGTGCCGTCGAGACCCAGGCACAGAAGCGCAGGGTCACCGTCGAGATCGCGGTCCCCGACTCGATTTGCGTCAAAGCCGACGCGAAGGCGCTCGATCAGATTCTCGTCAATCTGATCGATAACGGCGTCAAGTACACGCAAGCCGACGGTCACGTCTGGATCGAGGCCAGGGAGATCGATAGCGACAGGGTCCGGATCGAAGTCCGCGATGACGGTCCAGGAATTGCCGACAAGCACCGCGAGCGCGTATTCGAGCGGTTCTACCGGGCAGATCCGAGCCGGTCCCGTGAGGCAGGCGGGACGGGCCTCGGCCTGTCGATCGTCAAACATCTCGTCGAGAGCATGGGCGGTGCAGTTGGGGTGGAGCCGAATGCCCCGCGTGGGAGTATCTTCTGGTTACAGCTGCCCCGCGCTGCACAGGTGACCGCATGATGGGATCCCACTCCAACAAGGAATTCGAACAAGAGCTCCGCACGCTTCGCGAACGACTCGCGACGATGGGCGGACGCTGCGAGGAACAACTCAACCTCGCGATGCGCGCCCTCGCGGACCGCGATGATGACCTCGCGCGCAAGGTCATCGAGAGCGATGCCGCGATCGATCGCGACGAGTCAGAGATCGACGAGCTTGCTCTGCAGATCCTCGCGACCCGCCAACCCGTCGCATCCGACCTGCGCTTCATCACGATGTCGCTCAAGTTCGTGACCGACCTCGAGCGAATCGGCGACAACGCGGCGGGCATTGCGAGGCGCGCGCTCGAGCTCAATCACGTACCCGACCTCGACAACATGCCCGACCTCGCGAGTCTGGCCAAGCTCGTGCTCACGGCCCTGCGCGCAGCGCTCGACAGCTTCAGCACGAAGGACGCCGATCGCGCCACCGCGATCATCGCTTCGGACATCGAAATCGACCGCCGCAACGCGAGCCTGTTCGCCGAGCTGCTCGCGCACGTCGCGACCGATCCAGCGACGGTGACCCGCGTGCTGCCGCTGACGAGCGTGTGCCGCTACCTCGAGCGCATCGGCGATCACGTGAAGAACCTCGCCGAAGAGATCGTCTACATGGTGCGCGCCGAGGACCTGCGCCACCGCCCGCTGCCGCCGCCGAAGAACTGACCGCACTCCTTGCGACGCACGTACAACGGATCCGAGTCGGCCCGGGCTCGTGCCCATCGCACTGATCAGGGCAGCGTCGCCCACCACAGTGTTTTGCCCGTCCTCGTGTCGCCGATGTGGAACGCAGAGGACTTGAACTGACTCGCGAACCGCGCGCCGTTGTCGTCGAGAGACA
This sequence comes from Kofleriaceae bacterium, assembly GCA_043786265.1. GTDB lineage: Bacteria > Myxococcota_A > Polyangia > Haliangiales > Haliangiaceae > JABFXX01. Next base: position 4,966 of record JAYVWH010000130.1, read on the forward strand.
TGTGGTCCCACAGGATGTCCCCATCGCCCCACTCGTAATGTGGCGTCCTCTGCGTACTGAGCGTGCGCAGCGTCGTGGCGGCACCGTCGATGATCTGGAGATGCGCGATCGAGATCGACGGCACGAGCAGCACCTTGCCGTCCGCGCTGAAGCTGCCGTTGCCTTCACTGTAGCCGTTCTCGCCGCCGGCGAACTGGATGGTCTGCAGCAGCTTGCCGCTCGGTAGCTCGAGCCGCACCAGGAACGAGCCAACCGTCTTGGGGTCCTCGATGCACTTTCCCAGGCTCATGCGCATCGGTTGCGAGTGCGTGTACTGACGCTCCTCGCACGGCTTGTTGTAGATGAACCAGGCCTCGGCGACGCCGGGACGCACCCACGGCCCGCCGCTTGGCTCGATCGGTAGCGCGATGACTCCCGCGGGCGCGAGCGTGGTGCCGTCGTAGAGCTCGACCGTCTTGGAGTACGTGCGCGCGATAACCCGATCGCTCGTCGGGTCGTACCCGATTGTCTTGACGTTGCGCAGCCGCGGCAGATCAACAGCGACGTGCAGGTTCGGACCATCGAGGCGCACGAATCCGTTCTTGGTCACGACGAACACGCGGCCGCGCTTCGCATCGATCGAAGCTGCATCGATCTCGAGCGGCTCGGAGTAGCGCACGCAATGTGTGTCGAGATCGAACGCCGTCACGCGATCGTCGCCGACGGCTAGCACGGTCTTGCCATCGAAGATCGCGATGTCGTTCGCCGGCATCCGGTACCTCACCGGGGACGTGCCCTCGGGCTGCGCCAGGTCGTAGATCGAGATGCCGCTGCCCTTCGGATCCGGATGGGCGGGGTCGCGCTGGTGATCGCCGACCGCCACGATGACTTCGGTCGCTGAGCGCCAGGCGATCTTGTTCACGGTGGCCATCACCGGCGACAGCAGCTGCGACTCGAGCGTCGTGCATCGCGCAGCGTCGGCGGGCGGCTTGGCCCGCGAGGGCGCCGGTGGCGGTGTCGGCTCTTTATTCCCACACCCGATCAGCCATACGACAGCCAGCCACCTCCGCATGTCCGCGACATAGTGACACGCGAAACGGTCTGTAAGCCGCGCGCCGGGAACACGTTCGATAGGCATGCTGCGCAAACTCCTGTTTGGTTCCCTGGTGGTTGCTGGTTGCACGATGGGTGGTTCGAAGCAGTCGCGCTACGTCGCGTCGCCGACCAGCGTGGCGATGGCGCCGCCTTACACGATGGCGGCCGACGGCCAGGCCGGTGGCGCAAGCGGGCTCTCCGTTCTCGACGGTGATGGAGGCTGCGCCTCACCCATGGAGCAGCTCGCCGACAAGGGGAACGGCAACGCCTACTACCTCGACTCGATCGAAGCCGCGAAGCGCGTGTTCTCCGAGCAGCTGACCGCGACCCTCGAGGTCGCTGCGAAGGACGTCAAGCTGCAGGTCGAGTTCGACCCCGCGCAGGTCTCGCGCTACCGCCTGATCGGTTACGAGAACCGCGACGTTGCCGACAACGACTTCCGCAAGGACGCTGTCGACGGTGGCGAGATGGGCTGGGGCCACCAGGTCACCGCGATGTACGAGATCGAGCTCACGCCCGCTGCGAAGCAGCACCCTGCCCCGCTCGGCACTGTTCGCATCCGCCACAAGCAGCCCGACGGTGACACGGCGACCGAAGCCGCGTTCGCGATGGCCAGCCCGCCCGCCCTTGCATTCGACCATGCGTCCGCCGACCTGCGGTTCGCCTTCGCAGTGGCCGCATTCGCGGACATCCTGCGCGGCGGCAGCGAAGGTTCGCTCGATGCGATTCGCGAGCACGCGGTCGCGACGGCCGGCGACGACAAGGACCGCGCCGAGCTGGTGGCGTTGATCGACCGCGCTCGCTCGCTGCGCGGCACCGCGAAGCAGATCGCAACCGAGCCGGCGACCGCGAAGTAGCTGAGCTCAGCGTATGCCGAGCCGGGACGCGGTTGTCTCTCGGGCTCTGCAAACCCGTAATCGGCATTTGCGGCGATCGGGTACAATCGTGGAATGAGCGGAGGTGCGAAGGCGCGCCCGAACGCGACGATCGCGGACTTTCTGGCGATCCCCGAGGAATCGCGGTTTCACGAGCTGATCGCGGGAGAGATCGTGCAGAAGGCGACTCCCTCCGGACAGCACGGCGCTACCCAGCTCGAGATCGGCAGTCGCTTGATCGGTCCATTCGGACGTAACCCGCCGAACGGCGGACCGGGCGGATGGTGGTTTGGAACCGAGGTCGAAATACGGTTCGGTGAGGAGATCTGCCGCCCGGATGTCGTCGGATGGCGTCGCGACCGTGTGCCGACGCGACCGATCGAGACGCTCGTCGCTACGATTCCGCAGTGGATCTGCGAGGTGCTGTCGAAGGACAAGCGCAACGACCTCGTGCGCAAGAAGCACATCCATCACCGAGACCATGTCGAGCACTACTGGCTGCTCGATCCAGAGCAGGGCACGCTCGCGGTGTATCGCTGGCACACCGATGGCTACCTGGAAGTCCTCTCCGCAGAGCGCGGCCAGGTAGTGCGCGCAGAGCCGTTCGACGCGATCGAGCTCTCCGTCGGTGGGTTGTTCGGCGACGAGTAAGTGCGGCGGCCGCTTAGCGGTCCGCCGGCACGTCGACCGGTGCGGAGTGGCCCGACCGTAACCGCTGCCTCGGGGATCGCGCACAACGAGCTTAATCTGGACGGCCATACGGCCGGTCTTCTTGGCAGCTTCTCGGCGATCATCATGCGGATCTTGCCGCCCGCAACCAGGCGCGCATCGACGGTGGAGGCCCGGATCGTCGGTATGGCCGTGATGCGCGAGCGCATGTCGCGAGGGCGCACTTCCAGCCGCAAACCGAGGCTCCTGCCTTCCGCAAGGCGTTCCGGCAAGCTCATTGTCGGTATCGCCGTGATGCGCGATCAATGTCGCGTACTTCGAGTCGCAAGCGCCGAGATGAAGGCTCAGTCGAACTGAGAATGCCTCCGCGTCCTGTCCGGCGGGGCCTCGCCTCTTGCGCAGCTCGCGCAATCGGGCCTGCCAAGCGCATGTACGACAGCGCCCGTACGATCGGCCGCCGCGTAGTTGGTCGCTTCGTAGGTCGCGGTCGCTCTGCCGCGCATGTCATGCCCGTTGCGCGAGCTGCGCGCTGCGTGGCTCGAGCCCCCGCCGGCCACGCCGCTCCGGGGCCCAAGGGGAAAAAGGGCGCCGGCACCGCGCCCTCACAGCTCTCCACTGCACGCACGCGTGGTGCAGCTTCCTTGTCACGGATGTTCAGGAGAACACGAACATCTGGTGGTTCATGAGGTCGCGGCGAATCTGTTCCCGAATCGCCGCCGCCGGCGGCCATCGAACGCAACTGCCTATCGGTCGTACCCCGCAGAAGAGATCGTTGCTCCACTGGTTGCGCCAGCGAACAGACCTATCGGTTCGTACCCCGCAGAAGAGATCGTTGCTCCACTGGTTGCGCCAGCGAACAGACCCATCGGTCCGTACCCGCAGAAAAGATCGCTTCGTTGCACTTTGCTCTTGACGACTACTTTTGCAATCCTCGTCGAGGATTTACAAGTCGGCTCATGACCACCGCGAGCGATGCGTGACTTGATATCTCCCGCACGATTCGATCGTTGGTGCCTTTCGATCGGACCGCATCTGCTTTCGCGCGGCAGCGAGCAAATCAGAGCGTCGAAATTCTCCATGGTAATGGTCGAACATGTTCCTGAACGAACGTGTCGAGATGGGTATTGATGCTGCGGATGTTCGGAGCGAGCTCGTGGTTCTGCACAAGCGGCTCAAGCGGATCGCGAGGATTCGCGGCGCACTCGATGTGCAGGAAGCGGAATCGCTACGCGACGCACAACGCCTCCAACTGTGGCGCGCGTTTGGTTACGCGAGCCTCGCGGACTACATGACGAACGAGCTCGGCTACAGCTTCCGCACGGCGGAGGACCGTCTCCGTATGGCCAACGCGTTGCCGCAGCTGCCCAAGCTGACCGAAGCGCTTCAGACCGGCTACTTGAACTTCTCGCAGGCCCGCGAGCTCGCGCGGGTCGCCACGCCGGACACCGAGCAAGTGTGGATCGACAAGGCCGCTGATCTCAACGTCCGCCAGG